>NZ_ANNO01000318.1:0-6865 GCF_000409565.1 Pseudochrobactrum sp. AO18b | reverse complement strand
TGGGGGGGGTTTTTCTTTTTTAAATGTTGATTGGTATCAGCATGAAGGCCGGAATATCATCGCCGAAGCCCAGCGGTGACGGCTCATCATCAAAATCACGACGATGGCGTTTATTCTGCTGGCCATTCTGGTTGTGGTTCTGGCGGCGATCTTCATGGCCGTTTTTGTGCGGAGCAGGGCGAACCGGTTCCGCTGTAATGGCAGTGCCGATGGAGACATTATCCGGCAGAACAGGCTGCGGCGCATTGAGCGCGGAAATGTCTGCCACAGCCTGAGGTGCTTCAGCAGTTTTTTCTTCTGCAATGCGTGGCTGTGTCTGTTTTTCCTTGTGATCTTTATCACGGGATTTCTTGCCGTTCTTACCACGGTTGTTGCGGCCGCGGCGACCGGTCTCTTCGGTCTCTTCCTGTGCAGGCAGAGTGGAGAGATCACCGTCCAGCCATTCAATCTTTTCGCCGATCATTTTCTCGATGGCATCAAGATATTTGGTATCTGCACCGGTGATGATCGAGAAGGCCTTGCCCGAGCGGCCTGCACGACCGGTACGGCCGATGCGGTGGACATAATCTTCCGCATGGATCGGAATGTCATAGTTGAACACATGGCTGACATCCGGAATATCCAGACCACGGGCAGCCACATCGGAAGCCACCAAAAGCTGAAGATTGCCGTCTTTAAAATTGCTCAGCATGGTCATGCGCGCGCGCTGATCCATATCGCCATGGAGCGCGCCGGCATTAAAGCCGTGCTTTACCAGCGAGCGGAACAGTTCTGACACATCCATTTTGCGATTGCAGAAAATGATCGCGTTTTTCAGCTCATCGCCTTCGGCCTGAATAAGATCACGCAGCACTGCGCGTTTATCCCATGGCTTCTTAGCCGATTTAACCAGACGCTGCGTCACAGTCTTCGCGGTTGTCGATGCTTTGGCAACCTCAACGCGCGCTGGTGAATGTAGGAACTGTTCAGTCAGCTTGGTGATTTCCGCAGGCATGGTTGCCGAGAAGAACAAGGTCTGACGGGTGAAAGGGATCAGCTTGCAGATACGCTCGATATCCGGAATGAACCCCATATCCAGCATACGGTCTGCTTCGTCGATAACCAGAATTTCAACACCGGTCAGCAGCAGTTTACCGCGCTCAAAATGATCGAGCAGGCGACCTGGTGTTGCGATCAGCACATCAGCGCCGCGTTCCAGCTTGCGCTCCTGTTCATCAAAGGAGACGCCGCCGATCAGCAGAGCAACGTTAATACGGTGATTAACGCCGTATTTTACAAAATTCTCTTCAACCTGCGCTGCGAGTTCGCGGGTTGGTTCCAGAATGAGTGTGCGCGGCATACGTGCGCGTGCACGGCCTTTTTCAAGCAGATGCAGCATCGGCAATACAAAGGATGCTGTTTTGCCGGTACCGGTCTGGGCAATACCGAGAACGTCTTTACGTTCCAAGGCCTGAGGAATGGCGCCAGCCTGAATAGGAGTAGGGGTGGTGTAACCGGCGGCTTCTACCGCTGCCAGTATTTTCGGTGACAGACCGAGTTCTGCAAATGTCGTCAATGGAGGCGTAGCTCTCTTTTTGGAAGAAGCGCACTGGACCCGACCGGTAATGTCCGCATGACAACAGGACAGGAAAAGCGCTTATGTTTGCGCATTGCGTTAAAATTAATAAAGCCGTTACGGGGAACAGGCCAAAAAGTCAACAAAAATGCCGTTTTTGCTTCGATTTAGGTTGATATAATTGATATTCTGGCAGCCCACAACTGTATGATCTGCCAATAGAAGCATCACATTGTTATAAAGCGATGCTGTTTATCTCTGTTTTATCAGTGTTTTGCAGATCCGTGTATGACTAACTATGTGGTTTTGACCGGATTTTTCTTGGCTTTCTGACTAGTACGAGTTTTGTGCGCCCAATAGGCGCATGGCGCTTAATAACGGAACTGCTCATTGAGGATACGCTCATCCCATGTGTGCTCTTCATCAAAAAGCAGGGTGACGCGGTTTTGCGTATCTTCGCGCACGGTTACAGAAGTGACGGACTTTACTTCTGTATGATCCGCCACGGCATTGACCGGTCGTTTGTCGACTTCAAGAATATCCATACGCACAGTCACTGATTTCGGCAGCAACGCACCGCGCCAACGACGCGGACGGAAGGGGCTGACGGGTGTCAGAGCCAGCAGCGGGGAGTCTAGCGGCAGGATTGGCCCCTGAGCGGAAAGATTATAGGCGGTGGAGCCGGCAGGGGTGGCCACCATCAGTCCGTCGCAGATCAGTTCTTCCAGCCGTACCTTGTCATCAATGCTGATGCGGATTTTCGCCGCCTGATAAGATTGGCGCAAAACGGACACTTCATTAATGGCCAGTGCTTTGACGGTGCCGCTCTCACGCGATTCAGTAATCATTTCAAGAGGGCGGATGGTTTCTGCATGAGCGGCTGCAACACGCTTGGGCAAATCTTCCTCGTGATATTCATTCATAAGGAAGCCGACCGAGCCGCGATTCATACCGTAAATCGGGCGCTCGTGATTCATATGATCGTGCAAAGCCTGCAACATGACCCCGTCACCGCCCAGCACAATGAGGGCATCTGCTTCATCTGCAGGTGATTCACCATAGCGATTGCGTAATGATTCCGCGGCCGAGACCGATTCCGGAGTGCCTGAAGTGATATAAAAGAATTTTTTATACGGGTATTTCATCAGTTTCTGCCGAAAAGCTGCATGATTGGATGAGGATTTGTAGCCTAAATGTGGATAAGAGGCAAAACATTGTTATTTTTTCTGCGTCTAAGCGATTTTCCGTTTTACAAACAAAAAGAATATGCTATCTAGCCGTCAGTTGCCCTTATAGCTCAGTTGGTAGAGCACCTGATTTGTAATCAGGGGGTCGGGAGTTCGAGTCTCTCTGGGGGCACCACTTACAATCTTCTCATTGTAATTGTTGTGCTTTTTCAACTAATCTCAGAATTGAGATTTGATACTGAGAAGCGTTTTATAATCTCTCTCCGCACATATTATTGTTTAATGCAAAGGCTATTCCTGTCAGCTTCTTTGGCAGCATATTTGATGCTGTTCAGTCGTTGATTGTTGAAGGTTGATTCTCCGCTGTCAGGATTCGGCTTCCTGTTCACTATTGTCAGAGCGCTGGGGAGATTAAAATTATAGCTTTGCGGGGCAGCTTAATGGCTGCTTTTTTTATGGACGAGCCAGAGATGTAATATCTGCAAGCCAATCATTATGATGCCCAGAAAAATAAGGGATTGAGTTGTTGACTGCTCATGCTCTGAAATACTGGTGAGAATTAACGCAGAGCTGATCACCACAAAAATGGCAGGAAATGAAGCCAGTGCTATAACTCTCGGAGCTGACCAGTTAACCTGTCCGGAAAGACTCCATTGCATCGGAAGTCTGTGCAGGTGATGAAGTTTATTATTTGCTGCTCTGGCAATTAAACTCATTACCAACAGAACGATAAACCCAGCAGCATACATTATCGACCTCGGATGTTGGGAGATTTTACTTATTCGTTTTTATCATCGCTGCAATGTGTGAAGTTCTAGTGCAGATAGTGTCTGCTACCAATTAACATGTCGGCTGAGAGGCTGAATTGCGTCTGACAGTTATAATTATCCGTTTACTGCTTAAGCCACCAGTTCAGGACGTGTGTCAGTGTTCTAGCCGTCGCTTATTGCGGGGCTTTAATTGTGGCCTCAGAACTGGGATTTATTTCGTGCCAAACTACAATATTATTAATTTTGTATATTGGAGGGTGGATATATGAAAAAATCTATTATTGTCGTATTTTTTATAGCTTCAATGGCTACCGGATCAAGTCTCGGGGTCGCAAATGCTGGCCCGTGGTGTGATGCTGCCCGAGAACAACAAATTAAGCCGCCATCGGGAAATCCTGCAGTTGGAAACCCGTACAAGAGTGGGGAAGCCGGTGCAAATTGGGGTAGTTTTTTTGCTCAAGTGATTTTTTGCGCTTTTGATTTGTAGAATTAAAGAGACGTGCTGTTTAGTATATGAGCTTGCGAAACTTTACCCCGCTTCGGCGGGGTTTTTTATAATGTCGCTGGCATTTGTTGTGGCTGATTTGTCCGGTGTTGAGCGGACTCCTGAATTATTGCATCATCGCATATTATGGCTACGTTGCTGGCTCAGTCGGGTTTGAGCACGGCTCTTGTCCTTTGAGGTTTTTGGACATGCAGGCGTAACGGTCAAAGCTTTTACCTGAGTCCATTGCAGCTTTGCCCGCGCCGCAGGCCGTTAATGCGAGGGCGGCAATGAGCAGAGGAATAGCTCTTTTCATTTCAAAACAAGCTCTTATCAAAATTTTCATTCCTGTGCGGCGTGTTGCAATGTTCAGATAAGGAAATACATGGTGCGATTTTGGCAATTATACGTCGGCTGATTGATCGATACCTATATTTACCGTGCCTTTTTATTACGCATAGTGAGTGCGAGACCTGCCAATATAAGTGAGACACCGAGCAAAAATTGTAAGCCAATATTGTCACCGAACAGGATGGCTGAAGCAATGATCCCAAATACTGGCTGAAGATATTGAATGCTGGCTGCAACCGGTGCCGGTACATTCTTTAAAATACTGATCCATAAGAATAATCCGGCTACACTCACGATTAATCCAAGATATGCAGCGGCACCGAGTGAAACGGCCGTGAGTGTGAAGGGAGCCTGATAAGTTTCCCAGGCCGCAAGCGGGATCATTGCCAGCAGCCCGAAGAATGTGCTCCATGTTACGACTACAACGGTTCCATATTTAAGCGTCAGTTCAACACTCCAGACATAATAGAATGCAACCGCAATAGCCGAAATCTGTATCCAGACAGGCCCTGAAAACGTGGTGGTTATGTCAGGAGATGTGTTCTCAAATGCAACAACGACAATGCCAATAAACGCTGTCGTAACACCGCATATCTGAATAATCGTGATCGGCTGCTTTAACCGGTATGTTGCAAAGATCACAATAAACAAGGGAATGGTTGCGGAGAGTATGGTTCCGACTGATGCCGATGTACCATTTACACCTATTGTTTGCGCGACCTGTCCCAAACCAATGCCGATGATGCCAAGCATAGCAACGGTGGGAACTGCTTTCCACGGTAAAGGCTTTTTCCCGATTAGCAGCAATAGCATAAACGGTACGGCGACTGCATAACGCAATGCGGTGAGTGTCAATGGTGGTGTTGAGTTTAAACCCAGCTTGGTTGCTGGTATCGAGAGCCCCCACATCAGCGCCAGAAGCAACATTGCACCAAAGCTGATAAGCGTGACCGGCTTGTGAGAAATTGCCATATATGCAGTTTTGTTGCTTAAGGTTTGACTCATTGAGAAATCCTCAAAATAGTGCGAGCTTTTCTTAAGATTTACCGCTCTCTGCCTCTTGCAGACAAACCATTTATAATCACACTATGCGTGAGATTTTGTCATGTATGGGGTGTAAAATATGGCAGGCCATCTTCCTCCGTTACAAACGCTTCGTGCTTTTGAGGCTGCGGGCAGGCGATTGAGTATGACGCTGGCTGCAGAAGAGCTGTGTGTCACGCATGGAGCCGTCAGCAGGCAGATCAAAGCTTTGGAAGATAATCTTGGTTGCAGGCTGTTTAAGCGTTTGACGCGGAAAATTGAGTTTACGGATGACGGGGCAAATTACTTTGCCGCAGTTACTCACTTGCTGTCGGAACTGGCGCGGGAGACTGAAAATATCCGGACTAGAAATACTGACGCAAAACTGGTCATCAATTGCAGTATTTCATTTGCGAGCAAATGGTTAGCGCAGCGTTTGCACCGCTTGATGAGCTGTTACCCTGATTACGATATCCATCTAGAGGTGAATGAAAATGCTGTCGATTTTAATGTTTCCTCCGCGCATGTCGTTTTACGTTACGGGAATGGCATATATCCCAATGCGGATAGTGAGCGCATCATGGACGAGACTGTAAGTCCGGTTTGTTCACCTGCTTATCGTGAGAAAACGGGAGGTATAGCCACTGCCTCAGATTTGCTTTCCTGTAAATTGATACATGAAAACGGAATGAAAACAGACTGGCATCGTTGGTTTGAGCTCTTCGGGGTAAAAGGCAATAATATACGCGGTGCCGGTTACAGTCATGGAAGTATGTCCATAGAGGCGGCAATCAGAGGTGAGGGCGTGGCACTGGGGCGCAGCGTACTTGTCGCCGAGGATTTGGCTTCAGGCCGGCTGGTGGAGCTGTTTCCTGCATTCCGTTTGAATGTTGAACATGGCTATGATCTTATTTACGCAAAAGGTAGCCGTGATCATCCGAAGATCTGTGCATTCAGAGATTGGATGAATGAGGAAATCCGCCGGTTTAATATGCCTGAATAGCACTCTTATCCTCGGATAAGTGCTTGGCGTGCCAATCCGTTTCAATGAGAAGGATAATGCCGAAGGGTGGTTTGTAAAAAGAGGCTGGAATATCTTATTGTGTTTAGAAAATAAAAACACGGCGAGATGTTTGATTTCCCGCCGTGTCCCGTGAGCGTAGCTGAATGGATAGTATTTTGATGACTGGAGGTCATAACCAAGTCTAGACTACGCTCTTAGGGAGATACGTTATATTCATCCCCCTAATAAATTTTATTAGAATGAACGCTGGAAGCGGATCATACCACCGAATGCGCCTTCGCCACGAACGGCTGGAGCGTATTTGTCGGTGTCTTTCCATTTGGTGTAGGAAACTTCAGGAGTAATTGTGAAGCCTGGAACCAGCTGGTAAGCTACGTTTGCAGTGTAAGCCTGTTTGCCGAAATCTTCGTAAGCAGCCTGCAGGTTGAAAGTAGCTTTGTCGGTTGCCTTGTACTTCAGACCACCCCAGAC
>NZ_ANNO01000317.1:0-29932 GCF_000409565.1 Pseudochrobactrum sp. AO18b | reverse complement strand
TTTTTTTTCGTTTCATAATCACTTTAAACGACCATCAGCCTTTAGACATATCCAGCGGCGGCTCAACGCCTTCGCTCAACGGGCTGATATAAGGTGTGCGGGCTGTTTGCGCAGCCAATGCTGCCTTGGCATCCGCCATCAGCACCGGATCACTCAGTACAGCAAGTCCGGTTGCGGCCATTGCTTTTGCCACATGCACCATGGCTTTATGTGCCGCCGGAGATTTGCCCTGCGCCACCACCTGCCATGTATGGAAAGGCGTGCCGATGGCCACTGTCGGCGCATGAACCTGCACAGTCGGCACCACCCAGCTGACATCGCCAATATCAGTCGAGCCGATCTGCGGCTTATGCGGCTGATCGAGCGGCACTAAGAACTCTGCCAATGGCGCATCAGTTTCCGGCATTCCAATCACATTATATACGGAAGAGATTTCTTCCGGTGAAAGAGTGGCACGGATTTTGCGGGCATAATCACGATCCTGATCGTCAAATTCCGGTGCGCCCAGCTCCTGCATGGTGCGATATAGCGCCTGTTCCAGCGGCTTGTTGCCCAGCGTATTGGAAACCGCGCTGACGATCTTCATCTCCATACGGGTTTCGGTCATCATCGCCGCGCCCTGCGCAATCTTGTTCACGCGGTTCACCAGTGACAGCATGGTCTGCAAATCCATCGCACGGATAGAATAGCGCACCCGTGCATGGGCTTGCACCACATTCGGTGCAATGCCGCCGGTATCCAGCAATGCATAATGAATACGCGCGTCAGACGGCATATGTTCACGCATATAATTGACACCGACATTCATCAGTTCAACCGCATCAAGCGCACTGCGTCCAAGATGCGGCGCAGCAGCGGCATGAGAAGCGCGACCGGTAAAGATGAAATCCGCACGGGTATTGGCCAGCGATAAAGCCGGAGCCACTTCCCAGAAGCTGTAAGGATGCCACGAGATTGCAACATCTGCATCGTCAAAAGCACCGGCACGCACCATAAATGCTTTGGCCGCACCGCCCTCTTCCGCAGGGCAACCATAATAGCGCACACGCCCCGGAATTTTATTCTCAGCGAGATAATTCTTGAGCGCCACTGCAGCCAGCAATGCCCCCGCGCCCAACAGATTGTGGCCGCAGCCATGGCCATGACCACCCACTTCAATCGGACTATGCTCGGACGCACCGGCCTCCTGACTGAGACCCGGCAGCGCATCATATTCGCCCATAAAAGCAATAACCGGCCCGCCTTCACCGGCCTCGCCAATCACAGAAGTCGGAATACCGGCAATGCCCTCGGTCACACGAAAACCGTGATGCAGCAGCTCGGCCTTATGTTCAGCCATAGAGCGCTCTTCGGTATAGCAAACCTCCGGCATTCCCCAAACGCGGTCGCTCATTTCGATGAGGCGCTGCTTTTCGTCCTCAACCTTCTGCCACAAGTCCTGACGATCATTCATGCTCATTGGATCATTCCTGCATAAAATTAGAGATTGGTTGCTTCTTCGAAGACAAGTTCGGATGCGGGCGGGATACGCCCCTCAAACCAGTAAGCCGCGGCTGCACGAGACATGGCAGCGCCGTCATGGCCGACACCGACCACATCAATCAGCTTCCAGTTGAATGGCATGCCTAAGCTCTGCGCCTGTTTCTGTGCAAAATCATAGACGAAATATGCCCGTTTATAGCGGGAAGGCCCTTGCGCAAATGCTTCCGGCTGATCCGGCAAATTCGGGTCAGCCTCATCAATATCCTGATCACCGGCAAAAATATGCATCGGGTAGGCAAACCAACGGGCAAGCTGCGTCTCGTCGAGACCAATACCGCCCATACCTTCTGGAAATTTACGTGTCAGATCAGGCAGTGTGTACCAGCCCGGATTGGCCGCAACAACATCCGAGAAAATACTGTGATCCTGCGTGGCCAGCAGACGGTGCGAGAACTGGCCGCCAGCCGAATGGCCATATAAACGCGCCTGTTTCTGCGTGGTCACACCACCGGCCTGAAGGGCTGCAAGAACACGCGCAGGCACACCATAAAGCCAATCCTGCTTTTCACGCACAAGCCCTGCACTTTCATCGAGAATCAGCCCGTTATTATAGCTTTCCGCCATCGGGAACTGAGCATCAGGGAATGTCGGTGCAACGATCAGCAAGCGGTGTTTTTCAGCCGCCGGAATCCAGAAATCACGATATTCATCGCCATTGCGCAGCATACCATGCTGCACGATAATCACCGGATCTTCAGGACTATAGCTTTCAGGGCGGTAGAAATTTACTTCCAGCGGTCTGTCCGGATGATACTGATCAACAAACGGCAGCGTGCTGCGTCCGGTTTCTGGACGAAGAATGGTGGTAGTCATTATGTCTCCGGATTATGCAAATGACAGGCAGCGCTCTGGTCGGCTGTCACATCTTTTAGTTCGGGGCGGCGCTCGCGGCATACCGGCATGGCATGGGCGCAACGCGGATGAAACGGACAGCCGGAAGGCGGTGCCAGCGGTGACGGCAGATCACCGGTCAGTGGCTGGAAATCGCGTTTGCGACGGCTGATCGACGGGCTGGCATTAATCAGTGCCGCGCTATAGGGATGCGCAGGTTTGCTGAAAATTGCGGATGCAGAACCAATCTCAACAATGCGGCCGAGATACATGATCGCGATCCGGTCACTGATATGCCGGACAACGCCGAGATCATGGCTGACAAACAGATAGGTCAGCCCGTAGCGGGCACGCAAATCCATAAACAGATTGATCACCTGCGCCTGAATAGACACATCAAGCGCAGATACCGGCTCATCGCAAACCAGAAAATCAGGCTTGACTGACAAAGCGCGGGCAATGCCGATACGCTGACGCTGGCCACCGGAAAACTGGTGCGGATAGCGGTCACGATAGGCGAGATCCAGTCCCACCTCTTCCAATGCTTTGTTTACCGCACCGGCAATCTCGGCTTTCGGCATCAGGCGATGCACCTTCAAAGCCTCACCAACAATCTGGTTCACCTTCATACGCGGATCGAGCGAGGCATAAGGATCCTGAAAAATCATCTGCACTTTCAAAAGAAAGTCGAGCTTTTCACGGCCCTTGAGCTTTTCAACGGCGCGACCGTCATAAAGCACATTACCTTCTGTCGGCTGATAAATACCTGTAGCCATACGTGACAGCGTAGACTTACCGCAGCCGGACTCGCCGACAAGTCCCAGCACCTCACCACGTTTGATGCTCAGGTCAACTCCGTCTACCGCACGCAAAACCCGCGCCGGTGCGGCCTGCCCTGTCAGGCGCAGAATGCGGTCAGCCATTGTGGATTTGGAGTGAAAATGCTTCTTCACTCCGCGCATTTCAAAAAATGCATCACTCATGGTCTTGCCTCCTGAGCAAATGTCTCACGGACAGGCAGTGATACCGGATTGTGACAACGGAAAATCCGCCCGTCGATCACCTGCTGTTCGGGATTAACTTCTGTACAAACCGGTTTGACACGCTCGCAGCGGGTGCGGAACGGACAGCCGCTTGGTCGGTCATCAATGCGCGGTGCATTGCCGTCGATCTGGTGCAGGCGCTCCCCCGGCTTTACCATGCCGGAAGACGAATTCAGCAGACCTTGCGTATAAGGATGCAGTGGTCTGTCCAGCACATCATCGACCGCACCGGTTTCAACAATCTGCCCCGCATACATTACCGCCACACGGTCGGCGAGTTCGGCCACAACGGCAAGATCATGAGTAATCCACAGCACGGCAGTACCGGTTTCCCGTGCCAGCTTCTGCACTTCATAGAGGATCTGGCTCTGAATGGTCACATCCAGCGCTGTGGTCGGCTCATCGGCAATAATCAGATCGGGATTATTGAGCAATGCGGTGGCAATCGCCACGCGCTGGCGCATACCACCGGAGAACTCATGCGGATATTGTTTGAGCCGCACTTCTGGTGAGGAAATGCCAACCCGCCCCAGCGCATCCGCCGCCTCTTTCATCGCCTGTGCTTTACCACAGGAACGATGTTCAAGGATCGCCTCACACATTTGCTCACCAATGGTCAGCACCGGATTAAGCGTGGAAAGCGGATCCTGAAAAATCATCGCAATGCGGTCGCCGCGTAAATTACGCAGACGTTCATCGGATGCTTCACGCAGATTTTCGCCATTGAACAGGATTTCGCCTTCAACAATTTCCCCCGGCGGATCAATCAATTGCACCAGTGAGAAACCGGTGACAGATTTACCGGAACCGGATTCTCCGACAAGGCACAATACTTCGCCGCGCGCAATGCTCAGATCAATACCATCCACCGCAGGCCATGCACCGCCCAGCAGATGAAATACGGTTCTTAAGCCCTTTACTTCAAGCAAAGCTGTCATCACACGCCCCTCGCATTAAAGCTGCGACGCAGGCGGTCACCGACAAAATTGAGAGAGATAATCAGCAGAACCAGTGCAATACCCGGAAAGACTGCGATCCAGTATTCGCCCGACAACAGATAATCAAATCCATTGGCAATCAGCAGACCGAGCGACGGCTGCGTAACCGGCACACCAACACCGAGGAAGGACAATGTGGCTTCCAGCGTGATGGCACTGGCAATACTGATGGTGGAGATCACCAGCACCGAGCCGATAGAGTTGGGCAGCAAATGCCGGAGCATAATATAATGGGTCGGCAAACCGAAATTGACGGCCGCTTCGATATATTCTTTACGGCGCTCAACCAGAGCGGAAGCACGCATAAGACGAGCATATTGCGCCCATTGCACCAGAATAATCGCGAGGATCACCTTATCAACACCGCGCCCGACCGAGGCCAGCAGCACCAGTGCCACCAGCATTGACGGAAAGCCGAGCATAAAATCCACCACGCGCATGATAATCGCATCGGCAACACCACCGAGTTGTGCGGCCAGCAATCCGGCACTCACACCGATGGTCATGGCACCAAGTGTCGACAGCAGACCGACCAGCAGGCTGGTACGCAAACCATAGAGGATGGCGCTGACCATATCGCGACCTTGCGCATCGGTGCCCAGCCAGTAGACCGAACCCGTCATACTTGTTGAGCCCGGTGCAAGACGGTTATCCATCACGCTCAAAGAGGCCAGATCATAAGGGTCTTGCGGGGCAATAAAAGGCGCCAGCACCGCCAGCAAAACCAGTAACCCAAGCAGAATACCCGCACCGCGTGTTGTCGGTTTGTTGCGGATGCTGCGCAGCACTTTCTGGCGCAGCGGTGTATTGGCATAATCCGGAATAATCGGCTTATTCATACCATATCTCCGGAAAGTTTGACCCGCGGATCGAGAACCGCATAGAGTACATCGACCATGAAATTCACAGCGACGAACAGCAGCGTGGCCAGCAGCACATAGGCAACTACCACAGGACGGTCGAGCTGGTAGATACTGTCAATCAGCAGCTTGCCCATGCCGGGCCATGAGAACACGGTTTCGGTAATGGTGGAGAAGGCAACAAGACTGCCGAATTCAATGCCGACAACAGTCACAACCGGTATCAGAATATTGCGCAGCACATGGCGGTTGACGATGCGCTTGCGGCGTACACCTTTGGCGCGGGCGAATTTCACATAATCCTGTGTCAGCGCTTCGGTAGTACCCGCCGCCACAAGGCGGATCATCAGTGCCATATTCGGAATAGCAAGATTAAGCGCAGGCAGGATCAGATGGCGCAGACCATTGGTGGTGAACAGACTGGTCTGAATGCCCAGCACCGAGACTGTTTCGCCCCGCCCTGCGGTCGGCAGCCAGGCAAGTGCCACGCTGAACAGCAGCACCAGCATCATGCCTTTCCAGAAACTTGGCAGTGAAAAGCCGATGACTGTTCCCGCCATAATGAAACGCGACGGACGGCTGTCAGGATTAAGTCCTGCCAGAAGACCCAGCGGAATACCGACAACGGCAGCCACTGTCATCGACAGCAGCACCAGTTCAAATGTAGCTGGCAGGCGGGCAAGAATAAGCGAGACCACCGGCACACCGTGAACGAAAGATGTGCCGAGGTCGCCTTTCAGCGCATTGCCCAGAAATGTGAAATATTGCTGCCATACCGGCAGATCGAGCCCCAGACGTTTGATCAGAGCCAGCCGTTCGGCGGCACTCACCTGCGGGGGAACAAGAAGTTCAATCGGATCACCAATGCCATATACGGCAAAGAAAACAGCGACCGACACGGCAAGCAGCACCAAGGCGCTCTGGATAAGTCGCTGCAAAATATAAGCTGTCATGACATGCTTCTCGGACTATCATTCTGTCAGGATGGCCAAAGCATGGCGCAGTGAAATGAACAGATTAAACTGCGCCATACGGCCACGAAAGAATCCGGAGCGGTCTCAATATTCCAGCCGGAATGTAAGCCGCTCTGGCTTAGAGCGCCGTGTGCCAGACTGGCACACAAAAGTCGCTCTAACACTTTAAAATGAGAGCATAATTTTACCTTAAACTAATCCAAGTTTGAGGAATTATGCTCTAGCCTTCAGTTACTTCGCCGGCTTGGCAGACATAGCCATCGTGAACTGATCTGAACGACCGGTATAAGTGACATTGGCCTTATGAGCCCAGATACCGCTTTCGAAATGCAGCGGAATGAAAGCATAGTCTTTCATCACTTCGGTCTGTGCCTGCTGGAGCAATTCCGAACGCTTATTATCGTCCATTGTTGCAACAGCTTCATAGATCAGCTTGTCAAAAGCAGGGTTGGAATAGCCGCCATAATTGGAGCCGCCCAAAGTGCCTTCTTCATTCGGCTTTGCCGGCCACTGGCGCAGGAAGGATGAAGCTTCACCACTGGTGGAACCCCAGCCGCCGATCGCCACACTCAATTCCTTCTTGGAACGGCGCGGGAAATAGATGGCGCGGGTCATCGCATCCACATCCGACTTAATGCCGATCTGTGTCAGATATTGCGCCACAGCCTGTGTGATCTGGCTGTCATTGATATAGCGGTCATTGGTGGTGGAAAGTGTCAGCTGGAAACCGTCCGGATATCCGGCTTCAGCCAGCAGTTTCTTGGCTTCCGCAGGATCATAGCGCAGTTCCGGCGGGTTTGGCAGTGTACCGAACATGCCCGTAGGCAGGAACTGATAGGCAGGTTCCGCCGCACCGTCCATCAGACGGGAAACAATAGCATTACGGTCAATCGCCAGCGACATAGCCTGACGGACACGCACATCTTTCAGCGGGTTTTTGCCGTCAGCAGCTTTGACATAAGGGCTTTCATCACGCGCCACATCAAGCTGATAATAAATCACGCGTGTTGAAGGTGTGATCGTGTAGCCGAAACGCTTGTCATCCTTGATGCGGGACAGATCGCGGGCAGCGGGATTTTCGATAATATCATAGTCACCGGCGAGAAGACCGGCAAGACGCGGACCGGCATTCGGAACCGGCAGGAAACGCACAGCTTCCCATGGCTCGGCTTCGCCCCAATATTTATCGTTGCGTTCCAGCTCGATAGCAGAACCGCGCACATAGCTTTTCAGCTTGTAAGGGCCGGTGCCGATCGCAAGCTTGCCGTCATTGAAATCACCAACCACCGGCCATGCACCGGTCACACCGCAATTCTGCTCCGGTGCGAAACTGATCTTGTCGTGTTTGACGATTGAGGAACTCAGAATACCAACAGTGCCGATAAAAGACGGAAGCAGCGGCTCAGGCGCTTTGGTCTTAATTACCAGTGTCTGTGCATCAGGCGCTTCAACAGACTCAAAATTCGCGGTAATGTCCGCAAAGGAACCAGCAATCGCTGTTTCGTTTTTCAGCGTACGGCAGAAAGTAAAGATCACATCATCGGCCGTAAAAGGTGAACCATCAGAGAAAGTCACGCCTTCCCGCAATTTGAATGTCCAGGTATTCTTGCCGTCATTCTCCCATGAACTTGCAAGAGACGGGTGTACATTCTGCTTTTCATCCTGACGGGTCAGTCCGTCAAATATATGGACTGCCAAAGCATTATTCGGTGTCAGATCATGATAATGCGGATCAATTGCAGTCGGTTCTGATCCGAGCGCAATGCGCAGTGTTTCAGCCGATGCCGCACCGCTCATCAAAGCAGAGCTCAGCAGAGTTGTTCCCAGCAGACTCGCCACGAGCATTTTTTTATACATAAAAGTCTCCGTTCCCCAACGAATGTCATTTTTGATATGATTGTCATTATATTTGACATGGTTATTTTCAAAAATAGAGTATATGAAAATTTTATGCCGTCAACACCGGAAACCATCATGTCGCAAACTTTGAATCCCAAGTCCGATTTTGCCAACCGCATGTCAGCGGCATATCCGTCCTTCAGCAAATCCTATCGCCGGATTGCCGATTTTGTTCTGGCAAAACCGCTGGATGTCGTTGCAATGTCGATTGAAGGACTGGCTCATGCCAGTGGCAGCTCGACCGCCACAATCACCCGTTTTGTACGCGCGGCGGGCTATAGCGGCTATGGTGAATTTCGTGAAAAAATTGTCTCGGATTTTCAGTTTTCACCGTCAGAAAACAGATTAAACAGCGCTGAAAACGCCCAGTCCGGCCAGCAAAGTGCCTATTTGCATACTGTTCTGGCCGATTGTTCTGACAATATCAAAGACACAATGGCCAATATTGATACGCCTTCATCGGAAGCGTTTATTGAAGCCATTATCAATGCCAGACGCATCATCATTCTCGGCACCGGCGCCAGCCATTACGCGGCGACATTGCTGGAAGAAGGACTGGCTCTCTATACGGAGAAAAACGTATCCAATATTCTATCGCGCGGCGCATCCCAATATTCCAACAATTTTGTGCGCTCGGTGGATGAAGGTGATGTGGTTATCGCTATTTCCATGCCGCGTTATTCCAACAATACCGTGCAGCTTTCCAAAGCTGCCAAGCAAAAAGGGGCAGTGATTCTGGCAATCACCGACAGCCCGACATCACCGCTCGTTCAGGTTGCTGATACGATCTTTTTCGCACCGGCGCGGAACCGTTTGCTGCCGAATTCTCCGGCAGCAATCTTTGCGCTGGCAGATGCCATTGTGACAGCGGTCGCGGCACGCCGCCCCGACATTGTCGCCTCCACAATCGGAAGCCCGCCGGAAGATTTGTTTTTATAAATAAAACAACATCATCCGGCAGATTATTGAATCAAAATCAGATCTTTACCCGCTCGGATTTCGGGTCATAAGGGCTGCGTAAATGCACATGCGCAGGGTAGCGCTGACCAGCGACATCAACCTCAAAATCCCCCTGCTCCAGCCAGTCTTTACTAACGCCCTCCGCATGACTGACCAGCCCCAGCGCAACAGCACAGCCCAATGTATGACCATGAGCGGCAGAACGGATTTCACCGGCAGGCACGCCATTGCGCAGGATCAGTTCCCCGCCCCACAAAACGGCATCTGCATCATCAAGCGTCAGCTGCACAATGCGCCGCTTCAGAAGATTATCAGCCTTGAACTTCACCAGCGCATCCCGCCCGATAAAACCACCGGCCTTATCCATCGCTACAGTAAAACCCAGTCCGGCCTCATAGGGATTAATATCCGGCGTCAGTTCGCGGCTCCATGCACGATAGCCTTTCTCAAGGCGCAGGGCTTCCAGCGCATAATATCCTGCATCAAGCAGGCCGAATTCCTGCCCCGCTTCCTGCAGCGCTTCATAAACACCAACGGCAAATTCAACAGGCACAATCAGCTCCCAGCCAAGCTCACCCACATAGGTCATGCGGTTGGCAAAAGCGGTTGCATAGCCCACACCGATTTCACGCACCTGCCCGAAAGGAAATGCTGCATTGCTGAAATCCGTATCACTCAGTTTTTGCAATAGGCTGCGGGATTGCGGCCCCATCAGTGCCAGCACTGCATAGGCGGAAGAAACATCGGTGACCGCTATATAATCGCCTTCAGCAATATGCCGGTTAATCCAATCCGCATCGTGAACTGCCTGCGCGGAGCCGGTAATAATCAGAAACTTCTCCGCACCAAGCCGCAGCACAGTCAGATCTGTTTCATAACCGCCGCGCTCATTGAGCATGCCCGTATAAACCGACGACCCCACCGGCACATCAATATCAGCGACACAGAGATGATTGAGAACCCGGCAGGCATCACGCCCCTGTATCAGCAGCTTGGCGAAAGAACTCTGATCAAAGAGAGCAACACGCTCGCGTACAGCCTGCATTTCACGCCCGACATTCTCATGCCAGTTCTGCCGCCCGAAACTATAGACCGTCTCCGGCTTCTGCCCCTTATCCGCAAACCAGTTCGCGCGTTCCCACCCCATTTTCGAACCGAAACAAGCTCCCTTCGCCTCCAGAAGATGATAAAGCGGCGACCGGCGGAACGGCCGCGCCGTATCCAGCTCGCGGTTCGGCCAAGGCATTGCATAATGCAGACCAAGCGTTTCTTTAACGCGGTCATGTAACCAGCGCTGATTATTGTTGAAACCGGCAAAACGGCGGATATCCACCGGCCATAAATCCATTGTCGGAGCACCATTGATAATCCATTCCGCGAGCGCACGTCCCGCACCGCCGGCACTGGCAATACCCATGGAATTAAAACCGGCGCCAACAAAGAAATTCTTCAGCTCCGGTGCCTCACCGAGAATAAAATTATTATCAGGAGTGAAGCTTTCCGGCCCGTTATAAAACTTCTTCACTTCTGCTTCCGCCAGTTGCGGCACGCGGATCAGAGCATTTTCCATCAACGGCTCAAACTGATCCCAGTCATCTTCCAGTAAAGCAAATTCAAACTTATCAGGAATACCCTGCATACCCCATGGTTTGGCCTGCGGCTCAAAACCGCCCATAACCAGACCACCAACCTCTTCCTTGAAATAAATATATCCGTCCGGATCACGCATAACCGGTAAATCCGGATGCACGCCCTCAATCTTTCCGGTGACGATATACATATGCTCTGCCGAATGCAGAGGCACCGTTACACCGCACATCTGCCCGACTTTACGCGCCCATTGCCCCGCGCAATTGACCACGATTTCCGCAGTAATATTCCCGCGATCCGTTTCAACACCACAAGCACGACCGTTTTTCACGGTAATACCGGTCACCTGAACCCGTTCCAATATTCTGGCACCGCGCATTCGCGCGCCGCGCGCCAAAGATTGTGTCAGATCACTGGGATTGGCCTTGCCGTCATCCGGCAGCCAGACCGCCCCCTGTAAGTCATCCGTGGCCATAACCGGCCAGAGATCGCCTGCCTCACGGGCTGAAATAACCTCGACATTAACACCCTGCGCACGGGCAGAGGCAGCGGTGCGCTGCAAAACAGTCATGCGATCTTTGCTACGGGCAACAGACAGGGAGCCGCATTTCTTCCATCCGGTCGCTAAGCCGGTTTCTGCCTCAAGTTCGCTGTAAAGCTGTGTGGAGTAGCGGATCAGGCCGGTCATATTGGCATGGCTGCGCAACTGCCCCACCAGTCCTGCCGCATGCCATGTTGTGCCGCAACTCAGACTGCCCTGCTCCAGCAACACAACATCTGTCCATCCAGCCTTGGTCAGATGATAGGCAACGGAACAGCCGATAATGCCCCCACCAATAATCACCACCCGCGCTTGAGACGGAAAACTATCTGCTTTGTCTTTATGATCTGCCTTATGCTCTGTCATGACCTCACTCCCTCCGGTTGAGATCACTATAAAAACAAAGCAACAAAAAACAACATAAAATGCAACAAAAAATAACATTTATGAAATATGCAAGCGGAGACCCTTCTCAGCCAGTGCCGTCACAAACTGCGGCTCCGGTCTGTGATCTGTAATAATGCCTGCGGCTTGCTCATAATGTGCAACACGCAGCGGCGTCATGCGTCCGAATTTCTCTGCGCTGGCCAGAAACCATGCTTCACCGGCAACAACAGCAAGCCGCGAGCGCAGTTCCGCACCGTTACGGGTAAAGTCCGTAATCTCGCCCTCGGCAGTAATGCCGCCCGTGCCAAGAAATGCCAGATCAAACCGAAAATGCTCCAGCGCCTGTAATACATCAATACCGCCGCTGGCCTCTTCTTCAGGACTGATCTCACCGCCTAAAATATGCACGCGTATGGTCGGCACATGGCAAAGCTGCAATGCAATTCGCAGGCTTGTGGTGCAAATTGTCAGGTTTTCCGGTGCTTTATCCTGTTGTGTTAAAGCCTGAGCAAGAGCCAAAGTCGTTGTGCCGGAGTCCAGAAAAACTACCATGCCGGAGCGGATCAAGGCACAGGCGGCCTGACCTATTGCGGCTTTGCCTCCGCTATTTTCCTGACTGCGCACCCCGAAGGCTGGTTCATGAAGCTGGATTTTTGTAGCCCCGCCATGAACCAGCGCCAGCAATCCCCGCTGCGCCAGCAGTTTCAGATCACGGCGAATTGTCTCCCGTGAGACGTCAAAAAACGCCGCAACCTCACTGATACCCGCCACGCCATCTTCATTCAGCCTGCGCAGAATCTCATCATGACGCTGCGATGCCAGAATGCGTTGCCCGGTCGGGTTTTGAGCATCAACCGGATTTTGATGTTCAGATTGCGGTGAGGTTTCTGCCACAGACAACTCCAGATACAGAAATGTTGCATCTTGTGACTTTTAGCAAGAACCAGCCACGCAATGCAACATATTCTAAATCTTCAGATAGCCTTCAGCAACCTTAACCGCACTGCCGCCGATACGCGCACCGGTCAGCTTCTTCGCAGCCACATCCAGCTCCAGCCGGATGCGCGATGGTCTGCCCATCTGAATACCCTGCTCAATCCACAACTGTGTCAGCCCGTCTACAGGCTGGTCAAATTCGTTGATTGCACCGGCAAAGGCGGCAACCGCAGAACCGGTGGCCGGATCTTCATAGACATGCTTGCCGGAAGTGAACATCCGCGCATGATAATTGCTCTCAAAGAGCCGTGTCTCACGGGTATAAATGTAAAAAGGTATCGCACGACCTTCAAAAGCCTGCATATGATCCTCCACAAAAACCGGATCAACCACAACTTTGGCAGCGGCAATCATATTCTTCACCGGCACCAGCACAAACGGCTTACCGCCGCTCCAGACCGAAGGCACGTGATTTTCAAAGCCGATTTCATGTGTATTGAGGCGCAAGGCAGCGGCGGCCTGCTCTTTCTCTACGGTGATATTCACGCGCTCAGGCAGGCGTGGCAGGTCAAATTCGGCGAAGGCCGCCGACTGTCCTTCCGTGTCACCGGAGCCTGCACAGTGAACCGCAACACGTACCGGCCCGACTTTTTCCTCAAGCGTCATAATCAGGTCGGTCTGAGGTTTTTGTCCGTTGCAATTTTTATAGGCCAGCGCAACCGCCGTACCCACGGTCGGATGACCGGCAAAATTCAACTCATAATCCGGCGTAAAAATCCGTATCGAAGCTGTATGCAGCGGATTAACTGCAGGAGCAACAAACACAGTTTCCGAGAGATTGAACTCGCGGGCAATGGCCAGCATTGTGGCATCATCCAGCCCTTCAGAATCATGAACAATAGCAAGCGGATTACCGCTTAGAGCTTTCTCTGTGAAAACATCATAGATCTCGTAGAAACGCCCCTGTACAGCCATGCCGTTCATATTCCCTGCCCTTTAAGATGATCCATGTCCGCCCCGCTCCGGAACTTTCGAAAGTACCGTATCTGATTCAACACATTTGCATTGCCGGTTAAAACATTCAAATGATTCATGAAGTGCATAATATGCAATTCAAATCTCAGCCGCCCGCATCATATGCCGTTACTATTGCGCAAAATACCAGTCGGTGAAAGTGCGAATATAATCGGGACTGCGTTCATCCAATATGCCGCCCTGCCCGATCATCAGCACCCGCGATAATTCCGGCTGCTTTTGCGCTGCAATAAATTCCTCCGCCTGCCTCTGCAATTCATCCGCCGTGCGGTCGAAATAATAACAACGGAACAGCGCCAAACTGCGATCACACATAACCAGACTATAGCCACCGGTACGCACTGCATGATTCAGGTCAATTCCGGTTTCCTCCAGCACTTCACGTCTGGCATTTCCGTCAAGATCAACCACACCGTCAACAATATCCTGATCGTCATTGGAGCCCGCCGGAAAATAAATCCGGCCGCCGACAGCGTTGTGTGAGGCCATTTGTCCGAGCAATAGCTGATTATCTGAGGAGACGATGACGCCACTGCCGAAAATATGAAACGGCTTATCCGTACTTTTGTCTTTACGCCAGTAAAGCAGACTGCGAAAACTGGTACGCTGATAGGGCGCACTCAGAATATCTTCAGACAGGCGCGCCTCTGCCGCCAGATAAATTTCTCCGTCATAGAGTGTCGGATTGCTTGCTACTTCCTGCTGCCAGTTTTCATCAATAGCCTTCTGATTCCGGACAACATAATCAGGAACACCGGCAACAACCTGTATCCTGACGTCACGGACAGGATAAACCCTGTTCTGATCTCTGCTTTGCATTCGTCTGCTCCGTTAGACTGAGCCTGTCCTTAAAGCTCAAGTGTGACGGCAACAGGACAATGATCACTTGCTTTTGGTCTGTCCCAGCCGATACGCGGGAAACGCGCCACATCCTGCCCTTCAGGAAATAAGGTGCGGTAAGGTTGCCCATTGCGGATAATTTCCGGCACAGCCTGTGCATTGCGCTGTGCCAGTGCCGGTGATGCCCAGATATAATCCAGCTGGCACAGGTGGCGCTCCTGCGGGCCACGTGTGTGATACAAAGTCCAGCGATCGAGCTCCGGCCGCCGCTCCACCAGATTGACCGCAAAACCGTCATTCAGAAACACATTCAGGCAATTATCCGGCTCCTGAACCGGCGTAAAATCATAGCCGTCCCACTGGTCGCCGCTTATCGCGAGCTTCTCGTAATAATCATTGAAATCACCGCAGATCACCCATGAAGCATCCGCAGCACCGTCACGGCCGAATTTTTTCTCGATAATCATACGAACCGCCTGCGCCTCGGCCAGTCGTACCGGCAGTGTTGTCAGCTTGGGATCCTGACCATAGCGTACACCGCCCATGGATTTGAAATGCGTAACAAAGACCGTCAGCGGCTTGCCGCCGATGCGCAGATCCAGCATCAGACAATCGCGTTTAAACACCCGCTCATGGGCTTCAATTCCCACGGAGGACAGTACAGGATCATAAATACCCAGATCCTGATAGGTCAGATGTGCATTGCTCTCCAGCTTCACCAGCTCAATCGTGTGGCCGCTGCGCGTTACGTCACGCATCATCACACTGACATCAATACCGCGACTGTCATTACCATCGATCAGATATTTATGTTTGTAGCCCTGCCCCACCA
The DNA here is from genome assembly GCF_000409565.1 of Pseudochrobactrum sp. AO18b. Taxonomy (NCBI): domain Bacteria; kingdom Pseudomonadati; phylum Pseudomonadota; class Alphaproteobacteria; order Hyphomicrobiales; family Brucellaceae; genus Pseudochrobactrum; species Pseudochrobactrum sp. AO18b. Next base: position 14,664 of record NZ_ANNO01000317.1, on the reverse strand, counting down.
TCTTGAACAGGTAGCCATATTCAAAAGCATTTAGTGCAGCGAGATCATCAACTTCCTGCAAGCAGAGAATATCCGCCCGTGTCTGCGCAATCGACAGAGCAGATAATTGCCGCGTATCATCCGTATGCGCCACCATCCGCGCCTGTTCGAGTTGCCGGTATTGTGTTTCATTATCAATCGCAAAGAGCTGCAATGAGCGATCCTGACGCAACTCATTGCGATAACCGGTAAAATCAAACCGGCGCATCAGGTTTTCAATATTGAATGTCGCTAAGGTGAATAATACCGGCCCTTCTGGCTGAACATTATCCATAACCGGTGTTGACTGCGCAGAAACCGTCTCAGACATTAAGCTACTCATCATTGCGTTCACATCCGGCTTACAGGATAAACCGGCACCCACTTTTCCGCGGCATGCGATAACTCAACCTAAACACCATATGTTGAATTGCAATCAGTGATATTGCCTGCAACTGATTTTCTTCAGAAAGCCTGCCTCTTAAATTGGCAGCATTTTTATACTATATTAGCCCTAAGCTATATAAATTCACGAACGGATATCCCTATGTCCAGATTCATTCTGAAAACCGCATTCACAATGGGCATTGCCCTGCTCTCCGGCGCATCAGCCTATGCAGGCGGCAACCAGATCAGCGGCGGCATTCCATCTCTGAACCCGACCGGCCTTCTGATTGTCGGCGGCATTACCGGCAGCAATCGCGCAGACCCTGCCAGCCGGAACTGTTACGGCTCCACACTCTGCAAAGAAAGCGGTGCCTATTATACGGAAGACGGCGTGCTGCATTATAAAAACGGCGATCCGCTGGTGCAGCGCGGCGCTACAAAACGCATCGGCTCGGCAAAATCAGCCAATGCGGGCGATAATATCAATCATATGCAGTGGTGCAGTAATCAGTACCGCTCATATCGTGCGTCCGATAATACATATCAGCCTTTTGCCGGCAGCCGCACCACCTGCAATTCGCCGTTCTGAAATTTGCTTCTCAAATAATTATGCCCCTTCAGCCATTGATCGCGGAAGGGGCATAATAAATTTACAGCAGGTGCTAACTTTTAGTCTTTGCTGACTTCGGTAATATAGTTGGCATCAGCCACCATATTGAAGTTCTTGACATTTTTGGCAGCAACAGCCGTTTCAATCTGCTGATAAAGCATCACGAACGGGCTTGTCTCCTGAAAATCCTTCTGGATTTTGTGGTACATCTGCTCGCGTTTTGCAGTGTCTGTTTCTTTTGCCGCATCCATGGTTTCCTTGGACATTTCTGGAATGTCCCATGAACTGCGCCATGCTGTCGTTTTCATCGACACTTCATCGCCATTATCCGGATTATAGGAGAAGGTCGATGCATTGGTATGCGGATCCCAGTAATCAGGGCCCCAGATACCCAGCGAAAGCTGATGCTTGCGCGCACGTACTTTTGTTGTCGTCAGCTTACCGTCACCCTGCAACAGCTCAACCTTGATACCGGCTTTGGCAAAAGTCTGCTGAATGCTTTCAGCAATACCAATGCCTGGCTGTGTATTACGCACATCAAGCGTCACACTGAAACCATCTTGCAGACCGGCATCGGCCAGAAGCTGCTTCGCTTTATCAACATCCAGTTTGAACGGCTTGTCATCAATCGCTCCGAACATACCAAGCGGCAGGAAGGACTGATGTGTGCGGCCGATACCTTTGATCAGCGTATTTTCAATAGCGTCATAATCAACGAGATATTTCATCGCCTGACGGACTTCCAGCTTGGCAAGGTTCGGCACATTCTGGTTGGCTGTCAGATAATAGGTGCGCCCCTTCGGAGCACTGAGAATATTGAAATCGCTGTTCTTGGCAAATTCTGCAATATCACCCGGCTCAAGGTTACGGGCGACATCAATATCACCGGCCTGCAACAGCAGACGCTGCGACACGCTCTCCTTCACATGACGATAAATAGCGCGTTTTACAGCCGGTTTTGGGCCGCTGTAATTCTCATTGCGCTCCAGCAGGATCACTTCATTCGAGCGCCACTCTTTCAGGCTGTAAACGCCGGAACCTGCATAATTACGCTTCAGCCAGTCATAACCGAAATCTGTATCAAACGGCTTGGCTTCCGTTTTTTCGGTTTTAACCGCATGTTCTTCAACCAGCTTGCTGTCAACAACAGAAGCCACACTGGAAGACAGCCCATTGAGCACGAAGCTCGGCGCGAAAGTTTCTTCCGTGGAGAACACGACCGTATAATCATCCGGCGCAGTCACCAGCTTTTCCACATTGTCTTTGTTCAGACCAAACTGGCTGATGATGAATGCAGGGCTGAGATCAAGCTTGATCGCGCGGTGCAGGGAATAAACAACATCCTGCGCCGTCAGCGGATTGCCCGAAGCAAATTTCTGCCCCTGCTTAACCTTGAAAGTAATGGTCTTACCATCTTCCGAGACCACCCAGCTTTCCGCAATCTGCGGAATGATCTTGGTCGGATCTTTCGGATCTGTGGTCACCAGACGTTCATAGGTGTTGGTCAGAATTTCCGACGTGGTGATCTCGAAAATTTCTGCCGGATCGAGAGAAATCACATCATCAATGGCCATTGCCACAACCAGCGTATCCGCCGGCGTTGCCGCCTGTGCAGCAACCGCTGACAGACCAAGCACCGACGCACAGGCCAGAGCCAGCGTGTATTTTTTAATTATAGTCATGAGTTTCCCCTCAATCTCTCCGCCTGAATCCTGTCGCTGTATAAGGACTCAGATTTATAAAATTATAACAAGGTCAGGCTACAGGATTGCCGGACAAAGCCAAGCATCTTTTTGCAAAGAAAGCCGTAAATTCAGCAGGTTAAGCACCAATGCATATCGCAATTAAATACATCCATTTAACGGTGATATACTTCAGCTGAAACTCCGGCCGTGAAGATATAAAAAAGCCGGAGCAGCAGGCTCCGGCTTTTTTTTCATTCAATGAGATTGCTTATTCTCAATTTTTCTCATGGGCACGGATCAGATTGCCAAGGCGCTTGATGCCTTCTTCAATCATCTCGTCATTGGCACAGGAATAAGCGAGACGCAGTGTATTGGCACCGGTGCCATCCGCATGGAATGCTTTACCCGGAACAAAAGCCACTTTCTCTGTTTCAATCGCAGCGGCCAGAAGATCAGCCCCGTTCATATAATCCGGCAGATTGACCCAGACAAACATACCGCCCTCAGGCTTTGTCCATGTGGCCGATTTCGGCATATATTTATCCAGCGCTTCCAGCATTTTATTGCGGCGGTGTGAATAGACAGAGCGGATTTTAGCAATCTGCGCATCAAAACCATTGGCAGCAACATGATGCACAGCCAGCTGATTGATGGTTGAGGAATGCAGATCCGCAGCCTGTTTCATCAGTACCAGTTTGCGGATGACTGTCGCATTGGCAACGACATAGCCAACACGCAGACCCGGTGCCAGTGTCTTGGAGAAGCTGCCGGAATAGATGGTGCGGGTATTTTCAATCGAGCCTTTGCGCTCAATTTCCAGCGCCAGAACCGGCGGAATCGGCGTGCCGTCAAAACGCAGATACTGGTAGGCAGCATCTTCGATCAGCGCGATATCCATTTCATCGCCCAGATCGATCAGCTTTTCACGGCCTTCACGATCAATGGTTTCACCGGTCGGATTGCTGAAATCTGCTGAGAAATAGGCAAATTTTACCTTACCGCCAGTCTTCTCAGCAGCTTCTTCATAGGAAGCCGGAGTACGGTTGCCGTTTGGCTGCAGTGTATCATAGGTCGGCTCATAGGCATTGAAAGCCTGCAGCGCACCGAGATAGGTCGGGCGCACAACCAGCGCCGTATCATTCGGCGACAGGAACAGCTTGCCGAGATAATCCAGCGCCTGCTGCGAACCGGAAGTGATGAAGATATTTTCAGCAGTGCAAGGCACGCCGATTTTTGCCATTTCACCCTGCAACCATTCGCGCAGCGGCTTATAGCCTTCACTTACCGAATATTGCAGCGCGGCATCGGATTTGCCCGTGGCGAAAATATCGGCATAGGCCTCTTTGAATTCTTCTGCCGGAAACAGTTTCGGATCAGGAATACCGCCCGCGAAAGAAATAATATCCGGACGCTCAAGCAGTTTCAACAATTCACGAATTTCCGACGCTTTCATACGCGATGAACGTGTTGCGAATATTTTTTCCCAATCCAGCATGGGGGTTCCTCATAAAGTCAAAAGAGATGCCGTGAAATAGACCATAAAACTTAACTAAAAGCTGTGAGCCTTTGGTTATCACCTTATGCGTATTTCACAACAAAACAAGCAAAATATGTCAGTAATGCTGACCTTTATTCATTTTATTGCGATTTGACGGATAATTTCGTTACATTCGAATAAAATAACCCGCACAAAACTAACAATCATGCATTTTCAGCAACTGACCGCAGCATCATCACCTCATCAAACATTTCTCCGTTGAGAGAAATCCAGTTCGGTCTGCGGCCGAATTCTGTATATCCTTCGCGCAGGTAAAGCTGCCATGCCGTTTTATTCTCAGCCAGCACACTCAGCTCAAGCTGGGTAAAGCCATTGTCACGCGCATAGGCTTCAACAACCTGCATTAATTTCTGCGCAATGCCCTGCCCGCGCATCTCACTTTTCACATAGACCATCACAACAATGGCGCGGTGAGCAGTTCGCGCACCAGCCTGCGGCCACAGGCCGATGAGTCCGACCGGTCTCTCGCCGTCAAAAGCTGCAAAAACCGGTGTGCTTAACTTTGCACGCCAGTCAGCTTCAGAGAATTTCACCCAGTCCTCATAGGCCGAACTGTAAGCCTCCGGATGCAACTGCAATGCCTCCAGCCTGATCTCGCGCATGATTGCAAAATCATCAGGCACCAGCTGCCGGATAGTAATTTCACTCATATTTCACTCCTCCCGTCAGCAGTACTGCCATAAATAATCAGGCCCGCACAAACAAAACTTTGTGCGGGCCTGATATTCAGTGATTAAGCAATGCCAGATTAGTTGCGAGCCTTATCAACCAGCTTGTTCTTGGAAATCCAAGGCATCATGCCGCGCAGCTTGGCACCAACTTCTTCGATCTGGTGATCGTCGTTCATACGACGGATACCCTTGAAGCGTGCAGCACCGGCACGGTATTCCTGCATCCAGTCGGATGTGAATTTACCGGTCTGAATGTCGTGCAGAACGCGCTTCATTTCAGCTTTGGTTTCTGCAGTGATGATGCGTGGACCAGTTACATATTCGCCCCACTCAGCAGTGTTGGAGATCGAGTAGTTCATGTTGGCGATACCGCCTTCATAGATCAGATCAACGATCAGCTTCACTTCGTGCAAGCACTCGAAATAGGCCATTTCAGGGGCATAGCCGCCTTCAACCAGCGTTTCAAAGCCGGCGCGGATCAGTTCAACCAGACCGCCGCAGAGAACTGCCTGCTCACCGAACAGATCGGTTTCGCACTCTTCCTTGAATGTGGTTTCGATAACGCCGGAACGACCGCCGCCAACGCCCGAAGCGTAAGACAGAGCCAGATCATGGGCATTGCCGGAAGCATCCTGATGAATAGCGATCAGGCAAGGTACGCCGCCGCCCTTCTGGTATTCGCCGCGCACAGTATGACCCGGGCCTTTTGGCGCGATCATTACAACGTCAACAGTCTTTTTGGTTTCGATCAGACCAAAATGAACGTTCAGACCATGAGCAAAAGCAATGGCAGCGCCGTCACGCAGATTGTCATGGATGTGTTCTTTATAGATGTCAGCCTGCAATTCGTCAGGGGTTGCCATCATCATCAGGTCTGCCCATTTAGCAGCATCTGCAACGCTGAGAACTTCAAAACCGTCAGCTTCAGCTTTTTTAACAGTAGCAGAATCCATGCGCAGCGCGATGCGGACATGCTTGGCACCGGAATCTTTCAGGTTCAGCGCATGGGCGCGACCCTGGCTACCGTAACCAACGATAACAACATTTTTGCCTTTAATCAGATTTACGTCTGCATCACTGTCATAATAAACGCGCATAGGATATTCCCTTCCTTCTATGCTATTAGTCTGTGCCGTTTTTCCTCAAAACCGGCACTATTCCACACCGGCAAAATCAGGCGCCGGCTTTATTTCCGTAAAGTGCAAAAAATTGTCGTGTTGCCGTTCTGGCATCGCGGATAATTTCTGCATCACTGACCTCATGACGGTCGCCGAGCAGCAGACGGATCTGCATATCGCGCACCACAAGGCCGAAGAACGAGGCAAAAGCCTCATTAATATCATCAAAGTCCAGCAGACCTGCATCGCGTCCGGTTTCAAGCACCGGCTTGAGACGACGCGCCATAGCGATCGGACCATTATTCAGCACGATCTCACCGAGATCCGACTTACCGGAACCCGCATGGCTGACCGCTAAGCGGTTCAGTGCGATGGATGTGCTGCCGGACAGAACCAGCAGCCAGTCGCGGGCAAAATGCTCCAGACTGGTAAAGAGCGATTCTTCATCCAGCCCTTCCCGCGCCACCGGCACAACACGCACTTTCGACGCCTGCCATTGCACGGTTGCAGTCAGCAGACCGTCACGGTCAGTGAACCATTTATACAGCGTTTCCTTGGAGCAGCTTGCACGTCGTGCAACACCCGCCATCGTAAGACTGTCACCACCCTCAACGAGGAGTTCCAGCGCGGCGTTCAGCACATCTTTCTGACGATCTGTCAGCTCTGTGCCGGTTCCGACATTGCTCACGACATTCTCAGGTTGCTGCAACTGCACGCTTCCACGCTCCTTAATACTTGTCTGAACAGCAGCCTGACGAGATTCTCATCATGCGTACCGTACGTTACGGTTCGGACTATGCCGCCAGTTTACCAACAATGCAAGAGGGATTTTATGCCGAAACAAATTTTATAGGCTATTTCCCCTGCCCGCTACAGGCAGAGGAAATAATACAACATTCTCAACACCGCAAAGGCTGGTTCATGTCCGAGGCCAATATTGCCATTTGCAACCATCTCCGATGTCTTTTTGGCCAGACACTCAGAGATTGACCTGTGTACCGATTTCAACCACACGACCGGTCGGAATCTGGAAATATTCCGTGGCATCGGATGCGCTGCGGGCAAGCGTAATAAATAATTTCGCCTGCCAGAGCGGCATTGGTGAACGCGGAGAAATACGCAAGACGCGTCGCGACAGGAAGAATGACGTGGTCATGATGTCATATTTCCAGCCAAGCTTGCGGCAAATCCCCAGCGCACGCGGAATATTCGGCGACTGCATATAACCGAAAGTCAGCGTCACCTGCATAAACCGGTCGCTATATTGCGAGACGCGAGCACGGTCATCCTCATCCACCCAAGGGCGTGGTGCTGTCACCACGGTCAGGATCACATTGTTCTCGTGCAGAACCTTATAATGTTTGAGACTATGCATCAGAGCCGTCGGCACACTGGACGGATCACCGGTCAGGAACACCGCTGTGCCGGGCACGATAACCGGCTCCTTACGCGCCATCTGACTGACGATAATATCCAGCGGCACTTCTGTCTTGCGGGTTTTCTGGAACAGATGGCGGCTACCGCGCACCCATGTCCACATCACCAGCAGCACCAGCGCGGCCACAACAATTGACGCCCAGCCGCCCTGATGCACTTTGACCAGATTAGCACTGAAGAACATCAAATCAACAATGGCGAAACCGGCAATCGTCAGCACCACAACCGGCAGGCTCCATTTCCAGAGACGGCGCATGACAAAAAACAGCAGGGTCGTTGTCACCAGCATATTGCCGGTCACCGCGATACCATAGGCTGCAGCCAGATTTGTCGATTTCTGGAAGGTCACCACTAGCAGAACAACGGCAATGCCAAGCAGCATATTGATGCGCGGCATATAAATCTGGCCGTGTAATGTTTCCGATGTATGCAGCACTTCAAGCCTTGGCAGAATATTCAGCTGCACAGCTTGCCGCGCCAGCGAATAAGTACCGGTCAGAACCGCCTGACTGGCGATAACCGTAGCAACAGTTGCCAGCAGCACCATCGGCAGCAGCGCCCAATGCGGCATCATCTGGAAAAACGGATTGCGCACTTCCTCACCGCCAGCAGCACTATGTGTCAGAATGAAAGCGCCCTGCCCGAAATAATTCAAAATCAGGCTCGGAAACACAACCCACAGCCATGCCCGCACAATCGGCTTGCGGCCGAAATGACCGAGATCGGCATAAAGCGCTTCGGCACCGGTAACCGCCAGAAAGATCGCACCGATCGTAGCAAAGGACGTGGCCGGATTACCGCCAAGAAATGCAAAGGCGTAATAAGGATTAAGCCCCGCCAGAATGCCCGGATCATCAAAAATATGGATAAAGCCTGTGAGACCAAGTGCCAGAAACCAGATCAGCATCACTGGCCCGAAAATACTCGCCATACGTCCTGTGCCATGCTTCTGAACAAAAAACAGCACAACCAGAATAGTGATCGTAATCGGCACGACATAGGGCGTCATATCCGGCGCAACAATTTCCAGCCCTTCCACTGCGGAAAGTACAGAAATTGCCGGTGTAATCACCGCATCACCAAAGAACAGTGACGCACCGACAATACCGATCCCGAGAATAATATCCGGTCGATTGGCAAAACTGGAGCGCACCAGCGCCATCAGCGAGAGAATACCGCCCTCGCCATTATTATCCGCACGCAGCACAAACAGCACATATTTCACGGTCACAATCAGCGCCAGCGACCAGACAATCAGAGAGATCACGCCAAGAATTTCAGCACGCAGCAAATTGCCGTCGGTGATTGAAGCGTGCAGCGCCTCACGGAATGCATAAATCGGACTGGTACCGATATCGCCATAGACGACGCCAAGCGCGCCCATCATTAAAAGCTTCAGATTTCCCGAATGATTATGAGGATCAACAAGTTCCTCATCTGCGCTGACCGGCGCATCCTGATTGGCAATATCTTCACGCTGCGCCTGATTCATAAAATACCTTTTAAATACCTTTTGATACAGAATGAGCACAGATAGCCGGATATGAAGACAAGAAAACAGGCTGATCCGGTGCTCAGTATAACCATGTTCCGGACATAAAGAAAACTGCCGGAAAGGCCGTATATAAATGCTCAATTTTGCACAAAAACAATGTGCATCAATGCATAACTGCCCTGATGAGGCATCACAAATACGGATAGCTCATCAGGGCAGAAATTAAACAAAATCAAAATATTACAAGAGAAAACTGAATCAAAACACAAAATGCATTTTAGCCGAGTGCTTTGATAAAACGCTGCACCGACTGGCGCATACCATATTCCAGTGCATCTGCTGTCAGGCCATGACCGATGGAAACTTCGCTCAATGTCGGCATGACTTTTACCAGTGCAGGCAGATTGGCAACGGTCAGATCATGCCCCGCATTAATGCCTAACCCGAGTTCCGCAGCTTTCAACGCGGCCTTTTCCAGCAATGCCAGTTCATGCGCCTGCGCTTTAGTATCCGCATAAGCACCGCCATAAGGGCCGGTGAAAAATTCCACGCGGTCGGCACCGGTCTCTTTCGCAATCTCAAGACCATCCGGCGTCGGATCAGCAAACATTGAAACACGCATACCGCGTACTTTCAGCCGCTTGGTCACTTCGCTCAGCATCACCTTATGTTTGGCAAAATCCCAGCCGTGATCCGAGGTATTCTGCGCTGGATCATCCGGCACCAGTGTTACCTGTTCCGGCTCGTGTTGTTCCACCAGAGCCAGAAACTCTTCAGACGGATAGCCTTCAATATTGAATTCAGCCTGAGGGAACTCATCATCAATCAATGCACGAATATCTGCCAGATCAGAAAAACGGATATGACGCTGATCGGGGCGCGGATGCACGGTCAGGCCGGAAGCACCGGCATCAAGCGCAATACGTCCCAGACCGGTCACGCTCGGCCAAGGCAGATCACGGCGGTTACGCAACATTGCCACCGCATTAAGATTAACCGACAGAGTTGCAACCATAATCCGAGCTCCCTGCTATATTTATTAGCGAACGATTGTTAGTTTTTCCGCCGCACGGGTAATTGCCGTATAGAGCCAGCGCTCACGCGTATCGCGGAAAGCATAGCTCTCATCAAACAACACCACATTATTCCACTGCGAGCCCTGCGCTTTATGGGTAGTCAGCGCATAGCCATAGTCAAAATCATCAAAACGCTTTTTAGTCTGCCACGGAATTTCCGCATCCGGGTCTTCAAACTGCGCCTTCAGAAGCTTGATCTTGGCAACGCCGCGACCCGGCTCTTCATCTTCCGGTGCAATCAGCAAATTAATGCCGGGCTTCACGGTTTCCTTGGAGGATGTCATCACCTTCCAGAGCGAACCGTTGAGCAAACCTTTGGCCGGATCATTGCGCAGACAAACCAGCTTGTCACCGGATTGCGGATATTCTGCCGTAAAACCTTTGAGCTCGCGCAGCCGCTGATTATAGCGCTTGCGGGTACGGTTAGTGCCGACAAGCACCTGATCGGCATCCAGCACCAGTTCCTGATTAACTTCCGCCTTGCTGATAACGCGCGCAGCACCGTAATCGCCATAAGGGATTTCGCGGCCTTCACGCACATCCAGTGCCAAACGGATAATCGGATTATCCTGAGCCTGACGGTGAATTTCTGTCAGCAGATAATCCGGCTCATGTTCGGTAAAGAAGCCGCCACCACTGATCGGCGGCAACTGACCGGGATCACCCAGCACCAGAATTGGTGTGCCGAATGTCATCAGATCGCGGCCAAGCTGCTCATCGACCATCGAACATTCATCGACAACGATCAGCGCAGCTTTGGCAACAGGGCTTTGACGGTTGAGCGAAAAAGTCGGCGAGATCGAGGTCTTGCCGGTTGTTTCATCCTCAATCGCTTCCTCACCTTTCGGACGGTAGATCAGCGAATGCAGCGTGCGGGCATTACTTGCGCCTTTAGAGCGCAAGACCTGTGCAGCCTTACCGGTAAAGGCTGCAAACTGCACCTCACCATCCACATGCTCGGCGAAATAGCGCGCAAGCGTCGTCTTACCCGTTCCCGCATAGCCAAAAAGGCGAAAAATCGGTGAACGGCCTTTAGCCAACCATTGCGCCACAGCCTGCAGCGCGTTGTCCTGTTCCGGTGAAAATTCCATTATGCCTCTGCCATCATGCCTTCCATTGACCGGATTCGTCCCGAAAGAGCAAGGTTTATCACTTCAGCATCGGCCACAGGCTGACCACCAGCAGAGCTGCCATCGTCAGATTGAACCATTTAAGCCGCACCGGATCTTCCAGCCATTGGCGCAGCAGACTGCCGAAAGCCGCCCATGACGACACGCTCGGCACATTAATCACAGCAAACACAACACCGATCAGCAGCACGGAAAGCGAATAGGCATCATGCACCGTATAGCTTGCCATTGCTGTGACAGCCATCACCCATGCTTTCGGGTTCACCCATTGAAACAAGCAAGCCTGCATAAAACTCATCGGCTGTGCGCTCTCATCATCGACACGACCGACAGACGTCGATGTGGCGATTTTATAGGCCAGATAGAGCATATAGGCACCACCGGCGAATTTCAGCCCTACATACAGCGCCGGCGCGGTTTCAAGCACAGCACCCAGACCATAGCCGACGCCAAGCAGAAGCGACAGAAAGCCGATGCCAATTCCCAGCATATGCGGAATGGTACGGCGGAAACCGAAATTCACGCCGGAAGCCAGCAACATCAGATTATTCGGCCCCGGTGTGATGGATGTCACAAAGGCAAACACCACCAAGGCCATAAAAACATCATAAGAAAGCAACATCTTGAAAACGCTCTCATTGCAAAAAACAACACCGCTGTCTCAGACAGAGAACAGCGGTGCCGCTTTCAATCACTTATCAGAAAGAACTACATTCCTTCAGCGCCACGGATCATAGCAGCTACGCCGGTGCGGCAAACCTCAATCAGACCGAGCGGCTTCATAATCGCGATAAATTGATCGATCTTCGCGCCTTTGCCAGTAATTTCAAAAATGAAATGCTCGACCGTTGCATCCACAACCTTGGCTTTGAAAGCATCAGCCAGACGCAGCATTTCTGCACGGTCATCACCTTTGCCAACCACTTTGATCAGCGCCAGTTCACGTTCAACCGGACGTTCATGACCAAGCTGCTGAGCATGATAGGTCAGATCAACCACGCGATGCACCGGAACAATACGTTCCAGCGAGTGACGGATCTGATCCAGCACATTGGCTGTGCCGCGCGTTACAATGGTAATCCGCGACAGGTGCTTTTCGTGCTCGGTTTCAGAAACCGTCAGGCTCTCAATATTGTAGCCACGGCCGGAAAACAGGCCGATAACACGGGCAAGAACACCCGGCTCGTTATCAACCAGTACCGATAGTGTATGTGTTTCAACTAGCTGGGTTTCTTCGGTCAGAAAGTAAGCTGAACCGGAAGCTGCATTTTGTGCGTTCATAATGAATATCCTTGTTCCGGTATTAGACGAGGTGACGGTCTTTAGCGTCAATGGCATTGGCAACAGCTTCATCCGTCGCTTCATCCGGCAACAGCATTTCATTATGCGCCTTGCCTGAAGGGATCATCGGGAAGCAGTTCGCCAGATTGGCAACGTGACAGTCAAAAATCACCGGACCGTCTGTTTCAATCATTTTCATGATTGCATCATCCAGCTCATCCGGCTTGGAGCAACGGATACCAGTGCCGCCATAGGCTTCAGCCAGTTTAACAAAGTCCGGCATCGCTTCTGTATAAGAATGCGACAGACGGTTACCGTGCAACAGCTGCTGCCACTGGCGCACCATGCCCATATACTGGTTATTCAGAATGAAAATTTTGATCGGCGCATTATGCTGAATGGCCGCTGACATTTCCTGAATACACATCTGTACCGAAGCATCACCGGCAATATCAATAACCAGCGCATCCGGATGGGCAATCTGCACACCCAATGCCGCAGGCAGACCATAGCCCATGGTGCCCAGACCGCCGGACGTCATCCAGTGATGCGGCTCCTCAAATTTCATGAACTGAGCAGCCCACATCTGGTGCTGGCCAACTTCTGTGGTGATATAGGTTTTGCGATCTTTGGTCAGTTCCTGCAGACGCTCCAGCGCATATTGCGGCATAATCACATCGCGGCTGTGCTTATAGGCCAGCGAATTGCGCGCACGCCATTTATTGATCTGCTGCCACCATGCGCTCATGTCCTTCTTATCAGGACGCTGGGCAGAGGCACGGTACTGACGCACCATATCTTCCAGAACATGGGCAACATCACCGATAATCGGCACATCAACGCGAACAGTCTTGTTGATCGAAGACGGGTCGATATCAATGTGAATCTTCTTGGAATTCGGCGAGAAAGCATCAAGACGACCGGTGATACGGTCATCGAAACGCGCACCGATACACAGCATAACATCACATTCATGCATGGTCATATTGGCTTCGAATGTACCATGCATGCCGAGCATACCCAGCCAGTTCTTGCCCGAAGCCGGATAAGCACCCAGACCCATCAGGGTCGATGTGATCGGGAAATCGGTAATTTCGACCAGTTCACGCAGCAGTTTCGAAGCTTCAAGGCCGGAATTGATAACACCGCCGCCGGAATAGATAACCGGCTTCTTCGCATTGGCCAGCAATTCAACCGCAGTGCGGATAGCGCTCTGATCGCCGTTCAAAACCGGATTATAGCTGGTGCGCGGGCTGGTTGCCGGTGGCGTATACATGCCGGTGGCAAACTGGATGTTCTTCGGAATATCAATAACAACAGGACCCGGACGACCGGTACGCGCAACATGGAATGCCTCGTGCAGAACGCGTGCCAGATCATTCACATCCTTAACCAGCCAGTTATGCTTGGTGCAAGGGCGGGTAATGCCGACAGTGTCAGCTTCCTGAAACGCATCTGTACCAATGAGACTGGTCGGAACCTGACCGGTGATGCAAACCAGCGGAATGGAATCCATCAGCGCATCCTGCAAAGGTGTTACCGCATTGGTGGCACCCGGACCGGAGGTTACCAGCATAACACCGACTCTGCCGGTTGAGCGGGCATAGCCTTCAGCCGCATGGCCGGCGCCCTGCTCGTGACGCACAAGAATATGCTCAACTTTTTCCTGCTGAAACAACTCGTCATAGATCGGAAGTACCGCACCGCCCGGATAGCCGAAAATATGCTCAACGCCCTGATCGATCAGTGCCTGCACAACCATTTCCGCACCGGTCATTTCCCGTTTGCCGGTTTCGTTCTGCGCTGCGGCTGTGGTGCCACTTGTATCTGTACTCATTGTCTTTCGATGTCCCGTCTGCTGTTCCGGTGATTACTCCCTGATATCCACCGGAAGTCCCGTACTGTTTAGCTATATTCGTTGTGTGAAGATAATAAAAAAGGCCCCCTGAGGGAGCCTGTGTTTCGCGCATGGGAGCTTTCGCCGGATGGTTACACCATCCTGCCCATACGCTTACCCACCACGAGAATAATTTTCTTAGCCATAAGGGGAGATTAAACAGCTGTTTTTTTCACGTCAATGGCAAAAAACGTAATCTTGTTATTTTCTTTGCCGGTTCGGGCAGAAAAGCACTGCATCATGCCAAGCCTGCGTCCTTCATGAATCTAACAGACAAACAAGGCCTGCAAACCATTGAAAA
>NZ_ANNO01000316.1:0-3256 GCF_000409565.1 Pseudochrobactrum sp. AO18b | reverse complement strand
CCCCACGGCGCTCTAAAGAAAAATCAGCGGCCGGTCATCTTCTGCAAAGCGACACGCGCCTTTTTATAAAGAGCCGGTGCTTTATCCTTACCATTCCATTCGGCAACCGCAGACACCGCATGAATAATATGGCTGTCATGCCCCATCCGCAATTCGCAGGCTTCCAGCTCCTTGCAGATTCTCGCAGCCATCTTCTCTGCATCCCCCTCCTGCAGATCCGGCACGATCAATGCAAACTCACCATCGCCCATATGCGCCAGAACATCATGATAGCGGGTGCAATTGCGGATACATAAAGCCGCTTCCATCAGCAAGCGGTCAGCTGTATCACGGCCACGCTGCTCGCAGAGCAATTGCAGTTTCTCAATACCAATCAGCAAAACGGTAACAGGGTGATTGATCTTACCGAATTGCAGCAAATATTCGTGCAGAGCGGCATCGAAATAAGGACGGCTTTGCAACCCCGTCAAAGGATCATTGAAGCTGATCTGATCCAAATCTTTGGAGTTGCGCGCAATCATCCATGTGATGATTTTCAGCTGGCCTTTGTTTTTGACCTGCATTCGGATTTGCGGCAATAGCATCAGGCCACCGGCTGCCCCCGCAGCCACCAGCAACAACAAGGCAATGCCCAAAGGCGTATCGGAAAGGGAGCCGGATTTATACGGCTCTCCAAGATCATGCATCAGCCGGTACTGCATAAACAGCATCAGGCCTGCGCCGCAGAGCAGCACAATCATGATGATGAAAAACAGTTCAGCCCGCAGATAACGCATGATCCCCCCGTTGACCCGTTGTATCACAACAACAGATTTAGGTGGGAGATTAAATCTTAAGTGTTTCACCTGCGTTAACAACAAAGCCTGCTCAGGCGAAGTAATCTTCTGCCCGTTCCAGCCGCCGCCAGTCATCCCCAAACTGGTTACGGAACCATGTCATCTGCCGCTTGGCATATTGGCGCGTGGCAATCACTGACAGTTCCACCGCCTGTTCGCGCGTTATCTCACCCTTGAGCCAGCTTTCAATCTCGCGCACACCAATGGCCTTCATCACCGGCAGAGCCGCATCCGGCTGCAAAGCCAGCAGCGCCTGCACTTCCTGAACAGCATTACCCTGCATCATCAGATCAAAACGCTGAGCAATACGCTGACGCAACCATGCCCTGTCCGGCATCAGCACCAGTTTCTCAGCGCTGTCGGGATCAATCAACGCCCTGCCTGTACTGTTTTGCCATTCAATGAGAGAGCGTCCGGTGCTGTCGACAACCTCCAGCGCACGGACAATGCGCTGACTGTCTCCCGCCTTCAACCGTTCCGCCATTGCCGGATCGCGCTTTTGCAATTCCTCATGCAGAAGCGGCGCACCATCTTGCGCCATACGATTGCGCCAGTAATCGCGCACTTCGTCTTTCACCCGCGGCACATCCGAGAGGCCGCCGAGCAGCGCTTTAAAATACAATCCGGTGCCGCCGGTAAAGACTGCGACACGCCCCTGCAATTCAGGCTTTGCCAGCAGGGCTTCCACTTCCTGAAGCCAGCGGCCGGTGGAATAAAGTTGCAATGGCGAAACATGGCCGTAAAGATAATGCGGAACAGTTTGCAGATCATCAGCTTGCGGGCGCGCTGTCAGCTGATCCAGCACATCATAAACCTGCATGGAATCACTATTTATGATATAGCCGCCGCAATCCCGTGCGAGACGCAGTGCCAATGCTGATTTACCGCTGGCAGTCGGCCCCGCGATCAGAATTGTCTTTTGCCTGTCTCTCTGCTCTACCACTCATCATTCTCCAAACGCACAAAGCGGAACCGGTATTATGTCCCAGCCAGCCTCACTTGTTGCCACACTGATCTGCAATCCTGCCAATCCGGTTCTGACACCTGAATTGGGGCATAAAGCCTGCGAGGCGGCTGATACGCAAGCCCTTTACTGGCTGGCAGATGGTATTGCCTGTGATCTGCCGCTGAAAACCGGCACAGATATCACAGAAACAACAGCAAAAATCAGAGCCGCTCTGGGCGACGCGCCTGTGGATATCGTTATTCAGGAGCAGGATAGCCGCCGCAAGAAGCTGCTGATTGCGGATATGGATTCCACCATGATCCAGCAGGAGTGCATTGATGAACTGGCCGAAGAAGTCGGCCTGCGCGAGCATATTGCCGGTATCACCGCCCGCGCAATGAATGGTGAGATCGCTTTTGAACCGGCCTTGCGTGAGCGCGTTGCTCTGCTCAAAGGCCTGCCGGTCAGCATTATTGATCAGGTTATCGCCAACCGCATCACTCTGACATCCGGCGGTAAAGAGCTGATCGCAACCATGAAAAAACACGGTGCCTATACGGCTCTGGTTTCAGGCGGGTTCACCAGCTTTACCTCCAAGATTGCCGCTATGCTCGGCTTTGATGAAAACCGCGCCAATATTCTGCTCGATGACGGCACGCATCTGACCGGTCTTGTTGAAGAACCGATCCTCGGTGCCGATGCCAAGAAGATCAGCCTCGATGAAATCTGTGCCAAACTTGACATTACCGAGCACGAAGCGATGGCAGTGGGCGATGGTGCCAATGATCTGCCGATGATCAAACATGCTGGCAGCGGCGTAGCGCTCCATGCCAAGCCTGCTGTTGCAGCACAGGCGCGCATCCGCATTGACCATGGCGATCTGACTGCCCTGCTCTATATTCAGGGCTATCGAAAAACGGATTTTGTAAAATGACCACGATTATTGAAACGCCCCGCCTGATCCTGCGCAACTGGCAGGAAGATGACCGTGCATTTTTTCACGAGATCAATTCCGATCCGGTGGTAATGGAATTCTTCCCTGCCCTGCGCAGCCGTGAGGAATCCGATGCACTGATGGATCGCATTGTGGCCATGGTCAGGGAAGACAATTTCGGCTTTTACGCCGTGCAGGAAAAAGCAAGCGGTGATGTCGTCGGTTTCACCGGATTGATGAAAACTGATATCCCTCCATTTGTACCAAAGGGTGTGCTGGAAATCGGCTGGCGCTTAGCACAACGCTATTGGGGTAAAGGTTATGTCACCGAGGCAGCGCTTGCTTCTCTTGCCTATGCTTTTGATGAGCGCGGGCAGGATGAGGTTGTGTCCTTTGCCGTGCATAATAATCACCGCTCCACAGCTGTGATGAAGCGCATTGGCATGGTCAACAAGCCGGAACGCGATTTCGACCATCCGAAAGTGCCGGATACACATCCGCAGCTGAAACGCCATGTGCTCTACACGATCAACAAAGAGC
>NZ_ANNO01000315.1:0-1409 GCF_000409565.1 Pseudochrobactrum sp. AO18b | reverse complement strand
CCTCCTTTTTCTGCATTCTTGTTGATGTCAGATCAATCGATACGCAGGGTCACAAAGCGCAGCTCACCGCTTGGCGCAGCCAGCATCAGCAATGCATTTTTACGTCCCTGTTGACGCAGTTTTTCGATTTTCTTTTGAATATCCGCAGGCGCTTTCACAACTTCCTGCGCGAATTCAACAATCACATCGCCTGCATTAACCCGCTTTTCTTCGGCGGCGGATTTGCCTTCAACGGCACTAATCACCACACCTTCCACATCGGCGGAGATTTCATACTGTTTGCGCTGCGCATCATCCAGCTTGCCAAGTGTCATACCGAGCACCTTTACTGTCTCAGCTTCTTTGGCCTTAGTACTGTCCTTGGCAGCCGCAGCTTTATCCTTATTCTCATAATCCTCGAGACGGCCGAGTTTGATCTTCACAGTCTGCTCTTTGCCTTTACGCAGCACCAGAACACTGACCTCTTTGCCCACCGGACTTTCTGCCACCACGCGCGGCAGGTCGCGGGCACTTTCCACATCCTTGCCGTCAAATTTCAGAATGATGTCGCCCGGCATCAGTTCTTTATTCTCAACACCGCTATTGGCAATCAGCCCGGCAACCAGCGCACCCTTAGGCTCACTCATGCCAAAGCTCTCAGCCACATCATCTGTTACCGGCTGAATGCGCACACCAAGCCAGCCACGGCGGGTTTCACCAAATTCTTCCAGCTGCTGGATCACAGAAACAGCCAGTTCGGACGGAATAGCAAAACCGATACCGATAGAGCCACCGGTCGGTGAAATAATCGCGGTATTAATACCGATGACCTTACCGTTCATATCAAACAGCGGGCCGCCGGAATTACCACGGTTAATCGCCGCATCGGTCTGAATGAAATTATCATAAGGTCCCGCCTGAATATCGCGGTTGCGGGCAGAGATAATACCAAGGGTCACAGTACCGCCAAGGCCAAACGGATTGCCGATTGCCATCACCCAGTCACCGATCCGCGATTTTTCTGAATCGCCAAATCCGACTGCTGTTAGCTTGTGCTTCGTCGGATCAACCTTCAGCAGCGCAATATCGGTTTTAGTATCCGTGCCGAGCAGTTCTGCTTTCAGCTTTTTACCATCGGTGAAATTCACCTCGATTTCATCAGCATCGGCAATGACGTGATTGTTGGTGACAACCAGCCCCTTCTCCGCATCGATCACAAAACCGGAGCCCAGCGACTGCATCTTGCGGGCAGCACTGCCGCCGTCTTTCTGATTTTCTTCAGAGAAGAAATCGTCAAAAAACTCCTGAAACGGCGATCCTTCCGGCAATTGCGGCGCAGGCTCGGCCTTTTCCTCTCCGTTTTCATCTTTCACGGTCTGGGATGTGGAAATATTGACAACAGAATCCAGCAAGCCCTGCGCCAGATCGGC
>NZ_ANNO01000314.1:0-2772 GCF_000409565.1 Pseudochrobactrum sp. AO18b | reverse complement strand
CAGCCAGTCCGAGCGGCGCCAGCTTGCCGGCAATGGCCGGCTGTGGTGCCTGCGGCGGGTTTGCAGCGGTTTGCTGCTGCGCCTGAGCTGTCATGGCGCCCAGCAGTACCGTGCTTACAGACAAGGCGGCAAGTGCGGTGCGCAGGGGAAATGAAACCGTGCTTTTAGTCTGAGTGCGAACCATCTGAAACTCCGCCTGTTTTGTTATTTAGAGCGCCGTGCACCCGATCGGGCGCACAAAGGTCGTTCTAACTCTGATACTTACAACGGATTGCAAGCAAAATACGGCCAGAGCATGTCGCAGTTAAATGTCTTCATTTAATATCCGCAACATACACTCACCTGCAATCCGAAGCGCCTCTATGAGCTGC
This sequence comes from Pseudochrobactrum sp. AO18b, assembly GCF_000409565.1. Taxonomy (NCBI): domain Bacteria; kingdom Pseudomonadati; phylum Pseudomonadota; class Alphaproteobacteria; order Hyphomicrobiales; family Brucellaceae; genus Pseudochrobactrum; species Pseudochrobactrum sp. AO18b. The sequence goes on along the minus strand of NZ_ANNO01000314.1, from coordinate 2,401 downwards.
CTGAATGCAATACGCTCAGGTTTAAGCCCATTATGCTCTGCTTTTAAAGTGTTAGAGCGACCTTTGTGCGCCCGATCGGGCACGCGGTGCTCTGAAGCACATTATCAGAAGTTTGAAGCCCAAGCAGTCGCTATGATTTAATGCTGCAAATTCTGAAAAAAAGAGGCGCATGAAATATCATACGCCTCTTTGTAATTTTATCCGGCAGATCCGCCTCTGACCAGCCATATCACCCCGACGCCAAGCGCCAGTGCAACAATACCTGCTATTCGCAGATAATTTTCCGGAGCTTCTGACACGTCTTTAGCCATACGTCTGGCAAAGTGCGGGAAGCCGCCATAGAGAAGCCCCTCTAAAACGAGGAGCAATCCTATGGCTGTAATCAGGTCACTCACAGCGGCATCCGGTCCTTACTGTACGCTCTGACCGGCATTCGCAGGCTGCTGCGGCAGTTTACCGGCGGCATCCTTAAAGAAGCGGAAGAACTGGGAATCCGGCGACAGAACCATGGTTGTACCTTCGGCCTGCAAGGACTGACGATAAGCATTCATCGAACGATAGAATGCATAGAAGTCAGGATCCTGTTTTGCAGCTTCCGCGAAGATACGACCACGTTCACCTTCACCCTCACCGCGCAGCACTTCAGAATCACGGTTGGCTTCAGAGACGATTTCCACAACCTGACGGTCAGCAACAGCTTTGATACGCTGCGCTGCTTCACGGCCACGGGCACGCAGGCGCTCAGCTTCTGCAAGACGCTCGGCCTTCATACGGTCGAAGGTCTGCTGGGAAACTTCAGCGGTCAAATCCGTACGGCGGATACGTACATCCTCAATGGTCAGACCAAGGGATTCGGCATCCGGACGCAGTTGGTCGCGTACTTCACGCATCATGCTGCCCCGTTCTTCCGACAGCGCCGATTCAAAGCCGCGCAGACCATAGACCTGACGCAGAGCCGCATCGAGACGGGTACGCAGACGCTGTTCAGCAAGCATTGTATTTGCCGAAACAGTCTCACGGAATTTACGGGCATTGGTAATGCGGTAAACGAGGAACGCATCCACATCATAGAATTTACCGCCGGAAACCTGAACGCGGATATCGTCCAGATCAAAACGCAGCATACGGTCATCAATGATCTGCACATTGTCTGCTTCAGCGAAAGCAAATGGCAGTTTGAAGTAGAGACCAGGCTCTGTTTTCACGTCAACGATCTGACCGAAACGTAAGACAATAGCCTGCTGGCGTTCATTCACCACGAAAACCGAGGAATAAACCAGAAATGCGACAACAGCGATCGCACCAACAATAAAAGGCAAACGATTCTGATTCATTACTGGTTGCCTCCTGCTTTACCCTGCTGACGCATCAGTTCAGTCAAAGGCAAATATGGCATGACATTATTGCCGCCTTCGATAATCACTTTATTGCTGTCTTTCAGCACCTGCTCCATGGTCTCAATGAAGAGACGGTCGCGGGTAACATCAGGAGATTCTTTGTAAATATTCAGGACAGAGTTAAAGCGCTGGCTTTCACCTTCCGCTTCCTGAACCATACGGGTTTTATAACCGGCAGCATCTTCACGAACCTGCGCAGCCTCACCGCGTGCCTGACCCAGCTTCTGGTTGGAATACTGGTTGGCTTCTTCTACAAAGCGGTCTTCATCCTGCTCAGCACGCTGCACTTCGTCAAAGGCATCAGCCACTTCACGCGGCGGTGCAGCATCTTCGATGGAAAGAGCAGTTACCTGAATACCGGCGCCATAGCCGTTCAGCGTATCCTGAACAATATCACGAACCGACTGGGCAATTGCCGCACGGTTGTCACGGAACACATCCTGTGCAGGACGACGGCCGACGATTTCACGGATCGCGCTTTCAGAAACCTGACGAACCATATTGTCAGGATCCTGTACCTTGAACAGGTAAGAACGCGGATCGGAAACACGGTAAAGTACGGAGAACTGAACATTAACAATGTTCTGGTCACCGGTCAGCATCAGACCTTGTGTGGCACCGCGAGTGCCCTGACCGCCAATATTGATCTGGCGTTCACCGGTCGAAACTTTTTCATAAGTTTCAATCGGCCAGAGATGGAAATGCAGACCCGGCTCGGAAATGGTTTCTTTCGGCACACCGAAGCGCATTTCAACCGCAAGCTCATCCGGCTGCACGGTATACATGGACTGGAACAGCCAGAAACCGGCGAGCGCAAGCGCACCGACAATATAGAAAGCAGGGCCGCCGCCACCGCCGCCACCGCCCGGCATCACCTTTTTAAGGCGATCCTGACCTTTGCGCAAAATATCCTCGAGATCCGGAGGCGTTCCGCCCGAGCCGCCAGGGCCGCCGCGCGGTCCTTTAGGGCCTTGTCCCCATGGTCCGCCCTGATTAGAGCCGCC
>NZ_ANNO01000313.1:0-1613 GCF_000409565.1 Pseudochrobactrum sp. AO18b | reverse complement strand
TTAGAGCCGCCATTATTGGAACCGCCGTTGCCGGATCCGCCATTCTTATCGCCGCCGCCCCATGGGCCGCCGCCATTTTGATTACTCCAGGGCATCCTCACCTCTCGTGCCAGATGTCAGAGGCGGAACACCTCTATTCATCAATCAGTATGTTCCGTTTATAGGTACGCAAAAGCAGTCTTTCAACGCAGGACACGCAGATTCATCACGCTTTTGTAATTTTCTGGCAAAATAGTTGATCGACATGGTAAAAAACAGCTTTTTATGCAGCTGTCTTTTCGTTTAGCGCCGGTCGTAAACCACATAGCGGGTCGGGTAATTATCTTTCTCGCCCGCCGGTACATCTTCTTCGCTGGTGATCTGCCAGACTTGCGGATCAACAGGGCCGAAAAAAGCATCCCCATCTATGCTGGCTTTAATATGTGTCACATGCAGGCGCGTGGCCTTATCCATTGCCTGCGCATAAATCTGTGCACCGCCGATTACGCAAATCTCATCGACACCGGATTCGCGTGCTGCTTTTTCACCGGCAATCAGCGCTTCATCAATTGAGGGCACAACCAGCGCACCTTCCGCGCTGTAACCGGCATCACGGGTAATCACAATATTGGTGCGGTTCGGCAACGGGCGACCAAGGGTTTCCCATGTTTTGCGCCCCATCACCACCGGCTTGCCGAGCGTAAGCTTTTTAAAGCGCTGCAAATCCGTGGAAAGACGCCATGGCATGCCATTGTCACGCCCGATCACACCATTCTCAGAAACGGCAACTACAAAAAAAATAATCATGGTCATCACACCGCAATCGGCGCTTTGATAGATGGTTCGGCCTCATAGCCAACCAGCTTGAAATCCTCAAAGCGGAAGGCAAACAGGTCTTTTATATCAGGATTGATTTCCATCACCGGCAGCGCTTTCGGCTCGCGGGTCAGCTGCAACTTCGCCTGATCGAAATGATTGTGATAGAGATGCGCATCACCGAGCGTATGCACAAAATCCCCCAGTTTCAGACCGGCAACCTGCGCAATCATCATGGTAAGCAGCGCATAGGATGCGATGTTAAACGGCACGCCGAGGAAAATATCAGCTGAACGCTGATAGAGCTGGCACGATAATTTGCCGTCGGCCACATAAAACTGGAACAGGCAATGGCATGGCGGCAGCGCCATTTCATCAACCAGCGCCGGATTCCACGCAGATACAATCAAACGTCTTGAATTAGGATTCTTCTGCAAATCCCTTATAAGATTCGCAATCTGGTCGATATGCGTACCATCCGGTTTCGGCCATGAACGCCATTGCGCACCATAGACCGGACCGAGATCGCCATTCTCGTCTGCCCACTCATCCCAGATGCTTACACCATTCTCTTTGAGATAGTAGATATTGGTGTCGCCACGCAAAAACCACAGCAATTCATGGATGATAGAGCGCAGATGCAGCTTTTTGGTTGTCAGAACAGGAAAGCCCTGAGCGAGATCAAAACGCATCTGATAACCGAAAACCGAGCGCGTGCCGGTACCGGTGCGATCACCGCGGTCAGTGCCATTGTCGAGAACGTGCTGAAGAAGATCAAGATATGTACGCATAGATGGTCTTTAGCCTTTTTCAGCGAA
>NZ_ANNO01000312.1:0-19873 GCF_000409565.1 Pseudochrobactrum sp. AO18b | reverse complement strand
CGCAGCAACCATAAAAAAAGCCCCGCTGAATGCGGGGCTTTTTAAACTTATCAGAGGCTTTCCAGCTTACCGAGTGCTTTTGCAGTCAGGTAATAGAAGGTCACACGCTGCTTGCTGTGATCACCCTTCATGGTTTCAGCCACACTGGCGATAACCGCATTTGCTTTTTCAGCATCTTCAATACCGAGCTTTTTGCCGATCCAGCTGGTGCGTACACGCGCCAGTTCTTCAGGGTCGGATGCAGCAACCAGCGATGCATCGCGGCTGCGCAGAGCAATGCCAAGATGTTTGACAATTTTAGCAACAACAGCCTCATCGGCAGCAGCATCGTAACGGCGTACGTCGGCTAGATAATCAGTCATGAAACCAGTCTCCTTCAATCTGACCGCTTTTACGGCCGTTAAACCAGAAAAAGTAAATAAGACAATTGCTCAATATCATAGCTGAATCGACATTCAGCCTATTTACCTCTGTATTATGGAAAGATTGACCAGCAGACAAAACCTGTCAATGCCGCAAAACCTCTATTCTTTCAGAAAACACACCAAACTGTTATTTTAGTCTTTTTCAATAAATGATTGCCCGACTTCAATAAATGATTGCCCGACAAAATCGCCGGAGTTTTATATTTTTCACAGCTGAAAACTCAGGAAAGCCCTTTCCCCTCTTTTCAAGCGCACGGAAGCCACCTATATAAACCTTGTCGGCTTGACCGGCTATGGTGATAAATGGACTGCGTAATAAACCTATTGGACCCGGGGGCGGTACCCGGCGCCTCCACCAGAATACAGCTTAAACTGAAACGGCTGTATTGTGGCGGGGGCGAAACAGGATCGACAAGGGCGTAAAGGTTGATCTTTCACTCGGCATTGTACCACCGTTATCGGGCTAATTGAGTAGTTGCAAATGACAACAAAGCTCAGGGTTATGCTCTCGCTGCCTAATGGCGGTGCGGGAAACCCAACCTAAGTCCTTAGGGTTAGCCCCTTAAGGCGGGGTTCGGAGGCACCTGGCAACAGAAGCCTCCACTTCTCCCCTTTACAAGATGGTATGAAAAAGGCACCGGAATTTCCGATGCCCTATTTTAGTCACTCAGTGAATTTCCGTCACATGCGATGACGGTTTTTTTAACCCGTGCCGCATGATGGTCAGATAGGTCAGCACCCAGCCGGAAAAACCGCAAAGTGCAATGGCAATCAGCATCGGCAGAACATTCCCTGTCATAATGAACGAGCTGAGCGCCATAGCAGCCGCTGCGACCAGCAATTGCAATGTACCGAGCAAAGCTGCTGCCGTTCCGGCAATCTCGCCATGATCATCCAGTGCCAGAACACTGGTGCCCGGCAATACCAGCCCGAGAAAACCATTACCGATAAACAGGAAGGTCATAATCATCCACAGGCTCTGTGTGAGGAATATGGCTGCAAGAACCATGATAATCATCGTCACCAGATAGCCGGTTACCGCATAGGAAACGACCTTACCCAGCCCGTAACGGCTCGCCAGCATGCCATTGAGCTGAGACACACCGAAAAACGAGATCGCATTGAGTGAGAACACCAGCGAATATTCACGCGGAGTCAGACCGTATTTCTCAATGAAGATGAAGGATGAATTGGCGATATAGACAAAGAATGCGGCCATACAGAAGCCACCGATACAGGTCAGGCCGATAAATTTGCTATCACGGATCAGAAAAGCATAGCCGCGCAATGCACGCCCTACCCCGCCGGAAATACGTTGCTCAACGGGACGCGTCTCTTCCTGTGCGAAAAAGACCAGCGCAAGACCGAGAATGGCCGCCAGCAGAACAGCCCAGAACACGCCGCGCCAGCCAAAATCTTCAATGATGAAACTACCGGTCAAGGGTGCCAGAATTGGTGAAATCGAAAAAACCAGCATCAGCATCGACATCAGCCGTGCCGCATCCACACCGGTATAGAGATCGCGGACAATCGCGCGCGGCACAACCATACCCGCACTCGCCCCCACACCCTGAATAAAGCGGAAGAAAATCAGCATCTCGATATTGGTCGCCATTGCCGAACCGACACTGCCCGCAGCAAAGAGTGCAAGCCCCAGATAAAGCGGCAGCTTACGACCGTAAATATCCGAAAACGGCCCGCAAAACATCTGCATCAAAGCCGTCGCCAGAAAAAACACCATCAGGCTCATTTGCACGGCGGCATCATTGGCGTGTAAATCTTTGGCAATTGTCGGCAGTGCCGGCAAATACATATCAATAGCGAACGGCCCGATAGCCGAAATAAAACCGAGCACAAGAGCTGTGCGGTACAAACGAGCGGACATGCGTTTAACTTTCAGAAGCGCAATAAAAATGAAGACAGATTATTTCTCCGCCTCTGCGCAGAGATCATTATCCACGAGATAAATCAGCCGCTTGTCATCGCATTCGGATTTGTCACATCATCCGGACTGACGGGAGCGCAAAAATAGAAGTGAAGCGGAAAATGGTCAACCGTCAATTTCAGGCGATTTACCGTGTAACACACGGATCTGAACGGCAATTATTTGAGAAAGTTCTTTCACCTTTCATTACAGCGGTATATTGATAAATGAGACAGGGTTGCAGCATTTTTCTCGCACAAGTGATAAAAGCTGCTGTATCAATCCATCAGATTATATTGTCTCGGCCAGAATGACCGGCGCATTTCATTTCAACGGAAATGCCCTGATCCTTGATTATCAATTGATCATACGGCAATGCTGACTTAGACAACATATATGACAACACTCCTCGAATCCGCAGGATAAGGATTTAATGGTTCAGGATCTTATCCGTTACGATATTCTTGCTCAGGATGCGCTGCGCGGCGTTATCCGCAAAGTGCTCATGGAAGTGAACAAGGCCGGTCTGCCCGGCAATCACCACTTCTTCATCACCTTTCTGACAGAGGCACCGGGCGTTCGCATTTCATCTCGTTTGAAGGAAAAATATCCTGAACAGATGACAATTGTTATGCAGCACCAGTATTGGGATCTGGTGGTTACCGAGCAGTTTTTTGAAGTCGGTCTTTCCTTTGGTGAAATCGCCGAAAAGCTGGTCATTCCGTTCTCCGCAATCCGCGGCTTCTACGATCCGTCAGTGAATTTCGAACTGGAATTTGATGTGTCTGTTGCGCTGCCGACCGGTGACAATGACACGGATGATCTGGAAATCGTATCGGAACTGCGTCTGCAGGATGATGCGGAAGAAGATGAAACAGAAGCACCGGCCAAGCCTGCTAAAAAGCCAGCCAAAAAAGCTGACCGCAGCAAGACAACCGCCAAGGAAGACAGTAGCGAAACTACAGATAAGGAAGAGGCTCCGAAGCCTTCTGCCGATGTTGTATCGCTGGATGCTTTCCGCAAAAAATAAACAGATGCAATATTCCGGCCGGCAGCGGCCGGAATATATTCATGAGAATATCCTATTTTGAGAGGGCATAGTCATGAGTGACATTATCAATCTCAAACAATTCAAAAAACGCAAAGCCCGTGCGACGAAAGAAGTTGAAGCGGATGCCAATCGCATCCTGTTCGGTCGCACCAAAGCGGAAAAATCTTTCGATAAAAATCAGAACGATAAGCAAGTCCGGTTCCTTGACCAGAACAGGCTGGAACCACGCAGCTCCGTCTCATCTGTTGATGAAAAAGAATGAGCGATAAAACCGCCCGTCCGCCATTGAGCACAGCAGCACGCAGCAAAGCACGTCTGCGCAAACATTCGATCACATTGCACGGCCATGCCACCAGCTTTTCGCTGGAAGATGCATTTTATGACATCATCGTACAGATCGCAGCGCAGAACGGCCAGTCGCTGGCTTCACTCATTGCCATGATTGATGATGAACGCGACCGCAACAGCAATCTGTCTTCCAGCCTGCGCCTCTATGCGCTGGATTGGGTGCTAAGCATCAAAGCACCTTAATAGCTGCGACATGCTCTAAAACCCAAAACGGCGGTAATTTTACTGTAACTGCGTTTCGGGCAGAGTTTGCAAAAACTCATCAAGGCTTGGTTTGAAATCAGGCGCGGTATTTGGCTGCTGCGGTGTTTCCTGCGGAAGTGTTGTTCCTGCACCCGCAGCTTCTTCCGCACGTCTGCGCAAAGCTTCTTCAGCTTCAATACGCTCGCGTTTGCGGGCTTCAGCTTTCGCAGTATAATAATCAGCCTCGCGCTTCAGACGCTGCTTTTCAATAATCAAAGCCTGTGCCGCTTCTACCCGCTGTTGCTCCCGTAACAAGCCGCGCTGGGTCAAGAACTGCACCATCGGCTGATAATCGAACTGCAATTGTGGCTGCTGCCATCCACCGGAAACCGTGAACTGCAATTGCGGGGTCACATCATTCCGCTCATGCTGCGGTAACACCAGATCCAGCCGCCCGCTGCCGCCCCAGAGAAAGCGGTTCAGGTCAAACTGCAAATCCGCCTGCACAATGGCTCTTTCATTCTCGGCCTTAACAGACGGCGCACGGATAATCCCTCCGGCAAGCGACAACGGAGCCTGAATCCGGGCAGCGCTTATTTGTCCGTCCTGCGTCAGGCTTTTCGACAATGTGCTGCGCTCGGCCTCGGCCTGTTTCGGCTCAACCTGAGAGAGAGCCGTATCCGACAATTCATCGGAGCGTCGTAACAAATCCGGTAAAGCTGTGAGGTTAAATCCTGCAATAACAGGCTGCTCGACAGTCACCACTCCCTCACCGGCCAGAGAATGCACCAGATCAGCCATCGACTTGCCGCTGCCCGTAAAGCCCAGCTTGATATCGCTAGCACCGCTCACTGGCGGCTGCATATTTTCCGGCTGATAGAGCACCTGCATATCCCCGCCGGAAAGACGCAAATCCCCGTTGGTGAGCAAGGTTCCATTGGCATTATTCAGCTCCAGTTTGCCGGATAGTTTGCCATTGGCCCACTCACCGCCAATATCACTAAGCTGTAATTGCTGGTCGTTTTTGATGATACGCGCAGAAAAATCGCTGAATGTCGTAGCATCAGTCAGTGCGGCCTGTACGGCGCTCACTTTCAGATCCATCCCCAGCGGAAGATTGGTTCTGTTACCAAAGCCGGTTTCAGACCAGCTCCGGCCGTCAGCGCCGGTAATATCTGCAACGGACAAGCCACTCATTGCCGCAAATAATGCAGCCAGATCAAAACGCTCCAGCTTTATCTCGCCGCGCAATTGTGCAACCGACTGATCACTGAGCGATCCGTCCAGTCTGGCGTTTACAGTCTCATTATCCAGCATACCCTGCAAATTCGGCAACCGAACGATATTTTTCCCGAACTGAAAATCGCTGACGATATCCACCGGCAGACCTGAGCCAAAACCACGGCCAAATGGCAGGGCATAACCGGCGGTGGCCAGAAACGGTTCCAGATCATCGCTTTTCAGCACGGCTTTACCGCTGGCCGTCAGCTCATCACCGGTCAGCGTAATCACACCATCAAGACGGGCATTGCCATCATCACCGCTGATTTCAAGCGCGGTTTTCATACCGGCAACCGGCGCACCCTGCGCCTGCAGATTAATCTCCGCCTCTCCCATCAGTCCCAGCGGCACAACAGGCAGACCGAGCAGTGCCAAGGCGGCTTCACCCGAAGCGGCTTTAGCGTTGGCCGTCAGCGATAATTGCATCGGCTCGGAACCGGCCAGTGTCCCCTTTGATGATCCGGCTACAGACAGGATCAGCGTGCCGCTCTGACCATTCAGGCTGAAAGAAAATTCGGCAATATCGGATTTTGCACTATCGGCCGGACTGCTTCCCGCTTTGACACGGCTGCCCCGCGCTTTGGTATCTTTTGCTTCCGTTTTCTCGGTTCCGGCATCGTCAGTTTTCTGCGCATGCGCTCCGTCTCCGAACAGGTTAACCGCATTCACAAGCAGATCGAGCTTGGTGCCGGAGAACAAATCCGGATAGGCATTGGCTCTGGCGGAAAGCGCAGAAATAAGCGGCTCACGCGGGAAAACCGCATCGAGCTGACGCAAGACAGGGCTGAGATCATCAGCCAGAATTGTCGCATCAAGAGACGCATTGACCGAATTATCAAACGGCCGCAATGATCCGGTTGCAGAAACGGTTGCGCCTTCCAGACCGCTGACCAGCAGCCTGTCAAAATCCAGCTTGCCATTGCTCAGACGAAATGCAGTATCCAGCTGCTCCGCTTCCAGCCCTGAAAATTTAACGGGGCCTGCCTTGAGATTAACCGTCAGATTTTCACCGGCAAGTGCCGACAGGTCGCCTTCCCGCAGGAACATCCCGCTCAGCAACTGCATTGTGCCTGCATCCAGAGCCTTGCCCTGAATATTCAGGACCGAAGATGCCGCACGGCTTTCACCGCCACTGCGTTCAAAACTGCCCTGCAGAACGGTTTCGCCCAGCACAATTTCCAGATCATCGACACGCTGGGCATCTTTATTCAGATTAATCTTGCCGGAAAATCCGGCAGCAGGAACCTGCCCCGCCAGCGCTTTGCCGCTATCGCCGGATAACCATGAAGCAAATCCGGCAGGCTGGCGCGAAGCCAGCAGGAAGCTCCCGTCAAAACCGAAATTTGCCCCGAGCTGCAATTTGCCCTTGGCCTCAATCTGGGTACGTCCCGGAAGATCAGCCTGTAACTGACTGATATTCCATGAATCCTTGTCCGGTTCAGCACGGATAATCACAGAGCGAATGGTTGTGCCGCTTGCCACAATAGCTGGCAGTCGCAGATCAATATTGCCCGGAATATCCGGCACCGGAACACGCTCCAGCAATGTCTGCAAGAAATCAATTTTCTGCCGGAAAGACATAACCGGCTGCGTCGGTGCAACAGTCTCATCTTTGAGGCTGACATCCGGCTTCATCCCGTCAAGATAGACCTGCTGGCCATCCGCACTAATCATGAAATGCGGGTTCTCAGCCAGATCAAGCTGTGCCTTACCGTTAATCACATAAGGAGCATCGGCATCGCCCTGCTCCATCCGGAATTCTTCAATATTGAAGCCGCTGTTCTGTGCTTCGAATTTTCCGGTCAGCCGCAACTTATCAAGGGTAACGGCAGAGGTAATACCCTGTTTTTTCCGCTCTTCATCGCTCAAAGTAAGAAAAGAAAACTGACCTTTATAAACAGGCTTGCCGTCAGCAACCGTTACATCACCTTCTGTATCCAGCGTCAGCGGCAGATCAGAAGGACGCAGGCCGATGCGCAAACGCAGCGGATTGTCCGGTTTTTTCTCGGCCGTATTGATATCAACATTGAAAACCTGCCCGTCGGCCTGCAATGTGCCGTTGATACGCCACGGCCCCATCAAACTGTCCGCAGACAGGGTGGCATTGATGGATTGTAATTCCTGACGACGCCCGCGCACTTCATCCTGCAGCGTTATTTGCCCGTCGCGTAAAGTCAGCTTTTCCAGCTTTATTCTGGAGCCGGCCAGATCACTGTTCTCCGGTAAGACCCAGTTGAGATGTCCCTGCTTGTCCAGCCCTGCAAAAAGATGCGGTTTTTCCATCCGCATATCAAAAATCAGAATTTCACCGCGTAAGAAGGGCATTAATTCCGCATCCATGGAAAACTGATCCATGGTCAGAGCACTCTGACCGTTTTTCCCTTCAACGCGCACATCGGAAAAAGTAACGGACGGAAACGGAAAAAGCCGTGCTTTTGCTGTCCCGTTCACATGCACCGGCCTGCCTAAAATCCGGCTGGCCTCCAGTTCAAAACGGTCGCGATAGCCTGTCCAGTCGATAAAAGGCGGTACGACCAGCGCCAAAGTCAGCACCAGTACCAGCAAACCACCGATAGCAACGAACAAACGCCCCAAAGTCTCACTCCGGCTGAGTACAGCCATCTGCTAACAAAACTGCTTTGCAGTCATTGTCATTTATGAATCACATTTCAGCGCGCACCATAGCGGCTCGCAGCCTGCGACAACAAGGTAATTTCACCATGACAAAGGCTGTATGCACCTGAATAGAGCCGTAAACTCGTGCCCAAAGATAAGGACACGGCTTGATCCTCTGGTATCTAACCGCTACAGCTGTCACATGACAGCCAATATCATTTTGTTTTCATATCTTCGGCCGCTTACGCTTCACACCCGAATTGACTTTATATCTGTGACATTATCATGAATTATTCAACATCCGAGACCAATTCCCAACTTATGGAAACCATTCCTGATTTCTATGAGACAGCCGTTTTCAAGCGGGATATTTTCTCGGAAACCCGTGCAGGCTATTTTGTCGGCGAGCCGGAAACCCGTATCATCCGCCGCGTTGTCAGCGCAGCCCCGTGGTGGTCCAGCCCGCTGGCATGGTGGCTGGCGCGCCGTGAAATCCGTGGCCTCAAAAAAGTACGCGGCATCAAAGGCACACCTCAGCTTCTGGCAACAGACAAACACGGCTTGTTCCGCACATGGACAGACGGCACACCGCTGCATCTGGCACGCCCGTCCCATCGTGAATGGTATTTGTCTGCCCATCGTATTCTGCGCGATATGCGCCGCATGGGCGTTACCCATAATGATCTGCAAAAGCCGCAAAACTGGCTGATGACACCGGAAGGCGAAGCCGCTGTGATCGACTTCCAGCTGGCTTCCGTGCATCGTCGCCGTGGCGCCTATTACCGATTGATGGCCTATGAGGATTTCCGCCACCTCATCAAACAGAAGCGCAATTTTGCACCTGATCTGATGACACCAACGGAAAAGCGCATTCTGGCACGCCGGTCGCTACCGTCGCGTATCTGGCTGGCAACAGGCAAAAAAGTCTATAATTTTGTTACGCGCGGCATTTTCAACTGGTCTGACGGTGAAGGTACGGGTGACCGTATTGATAATGAAGGGCCGGCAATTATTGCGGCGCTGAAATCCGACCCACGCGTGAAAGATGTATCTCTGAGCCTCTATTCCCTACCTGCAAAAGGTGTGGGGATTTATGCTTTTGTTGAAACACTGAATGCGGACGAAAAGTCACTGCGTGCACGCCTTAAAGGTTATAAAGTCGAGCTGATCCAGCCGGTTGCCCATTTGCCGCGCCGTGAGGACGGCACTGTGCGCGAAGATATTCTGCGCCTTGTTGCTATGAACCAGATGACAGAACTGGACGATCTTCTGCTGCGCGAGCCGGATATGCGCCCGCTGGTGGAAGCGCTCGCCGCGCATCGTCTTAACTTCACGGATCGCCGTATCACGCAGATGGAATAGGATTTTCCAGCCTGTAAAACTTTAAAAACGCAACGAATGAAGTGCCTGTAAGCTCTGCAGGTACTTTATTTGTTCTGGTCTATGGCGTTTCGCTTAAGAATCATTACATTCGGAACTATGTCAGACTTTCCAGACGATATTCCCTTCTTCGGGGAGCCGGATGTACCGGCTACACCTAAACCGCAATCTGGTCCAAAAGCCGGGATTGCTGCGCGGGCTATGCAGGCGCGCAACCAGCAGCGCGGTGAACCAGATTATCTGCAAGGGCTAAACCCTGAGCAGCGGCAGGCGGTCGAAACGACTGAAGGGCCGGTTCTGGTTCTGGCCGGTGCGGGCACCGGCAAAACCCGTGTTCTGACCACGCGTATTGCGCATATTATTCAGCAGAGTCTGGCATTCCCAAGCCAGATCCTTGCAGTGACTTTTACCAATAAAGCCGCACGCGAGATGAAAGAGCGTATCGGCCATCTTCTTGGCGGTGCGGTTGAAGGTATGCCATGGCTCGGTACTTTCCACTCTATCGGGGTGAAGATGTTGCGCCGTCACGCGGAACTGGCCGGACTGCGCTCTGACTTTACCATTCTTGATACGGACGATGTGATCCGCCTGCTCAAGCAGCTTATTCAGGCTGAAGGGCTGGATGACAAACGCTGGACGCCGCGTTCTTTCTCGATGATGATCGATGGCTGGAAGAATAAAGGCTATGGCCCGTCTGAAATTTCGGAGGGTGATGCCCGTGCTTTTGCCAATGGCAAAGGACGTGAACTTTATTATGCCTATCAGGAACGGCTGAAAACGCTGAATGCCTGTGATTTCGGTGATCTTCTGCTGCATCCGATCCGGATTTTCCGCAAGCATCCGGACATTCTGCGCGAATATCATGCACGTTTCCGCTATATTCTGGTGGATGAGTATCAGGATACCAACACCGCACAATATATGTGGCTGAGACTGCTGGCGCAAAGGCCTAGCTCTAACACAAACACCCAATCAGCATCAACACAACCACATAGCACTCCCAACGCGACCGACTGGTCGTCGGCTGACTTTTCAGCCGCCCCTGCGGAGCGCAGCCGCGCTAGCGGCGACAGCGTGAGCACAAATAAAACAACACAACAGATTAACATCTGTTGTGTTGGCGATGACGATCAGTCGATCTATGGCTGGCGCGGAGCTGAGGTCGATAATATTCTGCGCTTTGACAAGGATTTTCCGGGCGCAACGATTATCCGTCTTGAGCGCAATTACCGCTCCACGCCGCATATTCTGGGCGCGGCTTCCTATCTGATCGCCCATAATGAAGGGCGCTTTGGCAAAACACTGCTGCCGCAGGCTGCGAGTGAAGATGATCAAAAAGTGCATGTGCATGCGGCTTGGGACTCAGAGGAAGAAGCCCGTGCGGTCGGTGAAGAGATAGAACAGGCGCAGCGTCGCGGTCATCTGCTTAATGATATGGCTATTCTGGTGCGTGCCTCGTTCCAGATGCGTGAGTTTGAAGACCGTTTCGTAACTCTCGGCCTGAATTACCGCGTTATCGGCGGCCCGCGCTTCTATGAGCGTCAGGAAATCCGTGATGCAATGGCCTATTTCCGCGTTGTTGCCCAGCCTGCCGATGATCTGGCCTTTGAGCGTATCGTCAACACGCCGAAACGCGGTCTTGGTGAAGCCAGCCTGCGCTTGGTGCATGATTATGCACGCGCAAAAAATATGCCGATGCTGCAGGCGGCGGAAGATCTGATTGCCACGGAAGAACTGAAACCAAAAGCCCGCTCGGCACTGCGTGAAGTGGTCGAGAACTTCCGTCGCTGGCAGGGATTGCTGGATAACAAGTCTCATACAGAACTGGCAGAGATCATTCTCGATGAATCCGGCTATACGGCGATGTGGCAGAATGACCGTTCTGCCGAAGCACCGGGACGTCTGGAAAACCTCAAAGAACTCATCCGCTCCATGGAAGAATATGAAAGCCTGCGCGGCTTTCTCGAACATGTGGCGCTGGTGATGGATACGGAACAGAATGAAGGCATGGATGCTGTCAGCATCATGACCCTTCATTCGGCCAAAGGTCTGGAATTTAAAACTGTGTTCTTACCGGGCTGGGAAGAAGGTCTGTTCCCGCATCAGCGTGCGCTGGATGAAGGCGGTCGCTCAGGTTTGGAAGAAGAGCGCCGCCTCGCCTATGTCGGCCTGACCCGCGCCAAGAAAAATCTGCATATCTGGTTTGTGTCCAACCGCCGTATTCACGGCATGTGGCAGACCACGATCCCGTCCCGTTTTCTTGAAGAATTGCCGGAAGAGCATGTGGATATTGCGGAATCCGACAGTTCCTATGGCGGCGGTTATGGCCAGTCACGCTTTGATGCCGTGGGACGCGGTGATCCGTTTGCCAATTCTTATTCCACACCGGGCTGGCAGCGGGCGCAGCAAAACCGCTCCGATGCGACGCGCAACAATTGGGGCTCCCGCTCCGGTTCCAATGTCGAGCGCATCGGCTATGGCGAAACGGATTCCGGCTTCGGTGCCGGTCGCGGTTCAGTCAAAGGCAAAGTGATTGACGGCGAGTTGGTGGCAAAATCCGTTTCCTCAACGCCGTCAGACTTTAAGGTCGGCGACCGTGTTTTCCATATGAAATTCGGCAACGGCAATGTCGCCTCAATTGACGGCAACAAGCTGACCATCGACTTTGACCATGCCGGACAAAAACGCGTCATCGACAGTTTTGTGAAACGGGTATAAAAATCTGCTGACGCTTAAGTTTAGAAATAATATTCTAACATTGATATGTATGAGAGTATAACTTCATCAAGGCACTACGCAACGCAGCATAACATTGCTTAACCGAGCCATGAATCTCCGTTAAATTTCGAACCAACGAGCGAAGGAGCAAATTTGCCCCTTCGCTTCACTTGTTTTGAAAGAAAAATTCATGTCCGTCGCTCATGTGAAAAAATCTTCTGCGCAGGCCAAGCCACTCTATCTGAATTTCGGTTTTCAGGTATTGACGGCGATGGTTATCGGCCTGCTGCTCGGTCTCGTTGCCCGTAATATGGGGCCTGATATCAACGGCAATGCCAACTGGCTGTCTGTCACCCTGCAGACAATCGGCTCGATCTTTGTGCAGATGCTGCGTGCGCTTGTGCCGCCACTGGTTTTCACCGCGATTGTGGCCTCTATCGCCAATCTGGCTGCGCTTAACAATGCCGCCAAACTGGTCTGGCAGACCCTGCTGTGGTTCGCCATCACATCCTTTATCGCCGTGCTGATCGGTATTGCGCTGGGTCTGATTATTCAGCCGGGTATCGGCTCCGGTGTTGCCGCAGAAGCTGCCAAAGCGCCTGCCTCTTCCGGCTCATGGCTCGACTTCCTTAAAGGTCTGGTGCCTGCCAATATGCTCGGCCTTGAAGCCAGCACCAAACTTGGCAAAGATGCTGCCACCACTTCGCTGAACTTCAACGTGCTGCAGATCCTTGTTATCGCCATTACTTTCGGCGTTGCGGCGCTGAAAGCCGGTGATGCTGCCAAGCCTTTCCTCGCCTTCAACCAGTCTTTGCTCGTTGTGGTGCGCAAAATCCTGTGGTGGGTTATCCGCCTCACCCCGCTCGGCACTATCGGTCTGCTTGGCCGCGCTGTTGCCCAATATGGCTGGGAAACACTGGTTCAGCTCAGCTGGTATGCCGCAGCCGTCTATATTGGTCTGGCAATCGTGCTGTTCGTGGTCTATCCGGCAATCCTGATCTTCCATGGCCTGAAACCATCCCGTTTCTTTGCCGGTGCATGGCCTGCAATCCAGCTGGCTTTCGTATCCCGTTCTTCCGTTGGCACATTGCCGGTAACTGAAGCCGTGACCGAGCGTAATCTGGGTGTGCCGCGTGAATATGCAGCTTTTGCTGTGCCTCTTGGCGCCACCACTAAAATGGATGGCTGTGCTGCAATCTATCCGGCGATCTCGGCGATCTTTATTGCGCAATATTTCGGCCTGCCGCTCGGCCTTCAGGAATATGTGCTGATCGCATTTGTCTCGGTACTGGGTTCGGCTGCAACTGCCGGTCTCACCGGTGCGGTAGTGATGCTCACCCTCACACTCTCCACCCTCGGCCTGCCGCTGGAAGGTGTCGGCCTGTTGCTGGCGATTGACCCTATCCTCGATATGGGACGTACCGCTGTTAACGTTGCCGGTCAGGCACTGGTACCGGCCGTTGTTGCCAAGCGCGAAGGTATTCTTGATGAAGCTGTCTATAACAGCGAAAAGAACATCGACGATATCGATCCGTCACATCTGACAGCGCAAGGCGTTGCTGCTTAAAACAAAAAAGCCGGAGGAAACTCCGGCTTTTTTATTATCCGCCGGTCACCACATCATAGATTAGTTTCAGGTTCAACACGATCACGATCAGCGCCACAATCCATGCCGCCCCTGTCAGCCATAAAGGCGCGCGCAGAGCACCCATCTTTTGGCGGTCTGATGTAAACAAGATCAGCGGTACAATGGCGAATGGCAGCTGCAAACTCAGCACCACCTGACTGAGGATCAGCAGATTGGCAGTACCTTTATTGCCATAGAGCATCGTCACAATAATCGCCGGTATAATAGCAATACCACGCGTAATCAGCCGTCGCAGCCACGGCCGGATACGGAAATTGATAAAACCTTCCATCACGATCTGCCCCGCCAGCGTCGCCGTTACTGTCGAGTTCAATCCCGCACAGAGCAGCGCGACACCAAACAGGATTGGTGCCAGCGTGCTGCCGAGCAGAGGCGCGATCAGGGCTTCCGCCTGTTCAATCTCCACCACATCAGTACGTCCAACCTTGTGAAAAGTTGCTGCGGCCAGAATAAGAATAGACGCATTGACGGCCAGAGCCAGCATCAGCGCAATGGTGGAATCCCATGTGGAATAGGTAATAGCTTCGCGTCTTTCCTCTAAGTTACCGCCATATTTACGCGTTTGCACAATGCCTGAATGCAAATAGAGATTATGCGGCATCACCGTTGCCCCGATAATCCCGAGCGACAGATACAGCATTTCCGGATTGGTCACGATCTCGGTTGTCGGTGCAAAGCCACGGATTACAGCGCCCCAATCGGGATCAGCCAGTGCAATCTGCACCAGAAAACACAAAGCAATAATGCAAAGCAAAACCAGCACATAGGCTTCAATCCAGCGGAACCCCTTGCTCTGCATATATAGCACGACAAAAACATCAAGCGCGGTCAGCAACACACCGAGTTCCAGCGGCATACCAAACAACAGATTAAGCGCAATCGCCGTGCCGATCACTTCGGCAAGGTCGGTGGCACAAATAGCAATCTCCGCGCCGATCCATAAGAACCATGCCATCGCCGGAGAATAAGCATCGCGGCAGGCCTGCGCCAGATCGCGCCCCGTTGCCACAGCCAGACGCGTGCAAAGCGATTGCAGCAGAATAGCCATGATGTTGGAAACCAGAGCCACAACCAGCAGCGTATAGCCAAAGCGCGAACCGCCGGCGATAGACGTCGCCCAATTACCTGGGTCCATATAGCCGACTGCCACCAGATAGCCCGGCCCTGCAAAGGCGGCAAATTTTCTCCACCGCGTGCCATGACGCGGAATTGCAATGGAACCATTGACCTCAGCCAGCGATTTCGCTGCCGGTTCCTGACGCCATGTGCCGGAATTGTCAGCACTTTCTGCCAGTGGAAATTCATTTTTCTTCATGAAAAATCTTCGTGCACAAATGATAATGAAACTCATTTGCAACTAGGCGCTCAATTTTAATATCCGTCAAGAGAAAATACTGACGTATAAAAGCAGGCATAAAAAATGCCGGTTAAAACCGGCATTTAAAAAGCGCTTATTGCGGCTTGCCTTTTTCCCACATCACATCACCGCGATAGAGCGGCACGGTTGAGAGCGATGTTTTGGCAGAACCATCTTGCACCTGTGAAGCATGTGCCAGATAAATCAGCGTATTATTGGTCTGATCGTAAATACGGGTAATGACCAGCTTCTTCCAGATCAGGCTGGTGCGCTCGGAAAATACCCGCTCACCGCCTTTGCCCAGCTTGATATCTCCGATGGTAATCGGCCCTGTCTGCTCACAGGAGATCGACGCATTGGACGGGTCTTCAAACCAATTCCCTTTCTGCAGCCGGTCGATCATACCACGCGAAAAGGATGCCAGATGGCAGGTCACACCCTGCACTTTCGGATCGCTGACCGCATCAATCACAATATCATTGCCGAGCCAGTCCACACCAACTTTGCCGATTTCCTCCGCCTGCACCACGCTTATGCTTGTCAAAGGAGACAAGGCCAGCATTGCACCCAGAGCTGTAACGGTCAGAAATTGCTTCATAAACATCTCCTGCATTCAGATTTGAATCAAATATGGAATGGCTTACGCATCCTCTGCCAAAGGCAGCCATTTATCGAGAAAAGCATTAATCTCCATGGTCTGAATATCCGGCAGCGCTTTATAAATCAGCTCCACCGGCCAATCCCACCATGCACTCTGCAACAGGCGCTCAACCGTCTTTTCATCAAAACGCTGTCGCAGAATTTTTGCAGGCACACCGGCAACAATCATATAGGGTGGCACATCTTTAGAAACCACTGCATTTGCGCCGATTACGGCACCGGTGCCGATGCTCACACCTGGCAAAATCACCGCACCATGACCAATCCAGACATCATTACCGATCGTCACCCGTCTTGAGGAACGGTGCGCACGGTAATCCAGATCCACGCCGATATTGCGGAAATATTCATTCGGCCGGTAGGTCATTTTATGCATAGTCAGGCGTTGCATCGGATGTTCCAGCGCATTGATCCGCACATTGGAAGCAATGGAGCAGAAATGTCCGATCTCGGCATAAATCCCCTCGCCGTTGCGCTCCAGATAGGTGAAATTACCGATCTGCACATCACGCAGGATCACCCGCTCAGCGATTTCGGTATATTGTCCGAGTTTAACGGATTTCAGCTGCGCGCTCGGATGAATTTTCGGCTGCACATCACGCGAAAACTGCAAAACATCCTCACTCATCACGTTTTATTCCTGCATAAGTTCAATTTCAAAAATTTCTGAAATTTCATAAAAGATGGGAAAATCACACAGACAGCCTTTGCCAAACTGCCACAAGCCAGCTATAACATTATTATGACGACAGCTGATAGACAGTCCAACGGACACGAGAGCAGAAAATTGCTTTGGATTAGCGGCGTGGTATTAATCACCGCTCTGGCCGCTGGTGCTTTGTTTGCAGGCTGGATGAATTACAGCGACACCATATTCATGACCATGCTCATGGATGGTATTTCATGGTGCTTCTGAGGATCTGATTTATGCGTAAATATCTTCCCGTTCTGGTGCTGTTTGTTGCTGCTTTCACAATCGGCATTGTCGGCTTTCAGGCCTATCGCGACAAACAAATGGCCTCCGGCGAAGAGAGCCCCTATGGCGGCGCATTCAAGCTTGTCTCTATGAATGGCAGTGAAATCACTGATCAGTCTCTGCGCGGCAATCCTTCAGTCGTGTTTTTCGGCTATACCCATTGTCCGGTTGTTTGCCCGACCACCCTCTTCGATCTCGACAGCTGGCTGAAAGAGCTCGGCCCTGAAGGCGCGGCTATTCGCGGCTATATGGTCACTGTTGATCCTGAGCGTGACACACCGGAATATATTCAGAAATACATTACCAATGTCTCCGACCGTATCACCGGCATTACCGGCGACCCGAAGGACATTGCTGCAATGCTGAAGTCCTACAATATCTATGCCAAGAAAGTTGATGAAGACGGCGAGAATTACACGATGGATCACACTGCATCTATCCTGCTTCTCGACAAGAACGGCCGTCTGCGCTCAACCATCGCCTATGGCGAACCGTCAGAAACAGCAATTTCCAAGCTGAAACGTCTGGCAGCAGGCTGATTAAAGTTACTAAGCACTCCCAATCAAACCCGCTTCATGGTAAGCGGGTTTTTTTATAACTCCAATTCAGAGACCCCACATGGCACAGTACCGCTTATATCTCACACGGGACAAAGATCAGGCTGAGCAGATTTTCGATCTGCTGGAACCGGTATTTGAAGAAGACGGTCTGCCGCTGGCCAATACTGAAATTGATGAAGACAAGCAGATTTATGAAATCTCGCTTTATACGGAAGATAAAGCCGGTGCCGATGAAGCCCTGCCGCGCATGGCCGCTTGTCTGGGTCTGAAGCCGGAAGAAATCGGTGTGGAAGAACTGCCGGATATTGACTGGGTTCTGCATTCTCTCGAAGGTCTGAAGCCTGTTCGCGCCGGTCGCTTCTTTGTTCACGGCTCCCATGACCGTGACAAGCTGCAGGACGACGATATCGGCATTGAAATCGATGCTGGTCTTGCTTTTGGTACCGGTCATCACGGCACTACCGCCAGCTGCCTTGAAATGATTGAAGAAATTGTTGCGCTTGAAGAGCCGAAAAATGTGCTGGATCTCGGCACCGGCAGTGCGGTTCTGGCCATTGCCGTTGCCAAACTGCGCGATATTCCGGTTCTGGCTACCGACATTGATCCTGTTGCGGTCGATGTGGCGCAGGAAAATGTGGAGAAGAACGGCGCGGATAAATGGGTTTCCACCCTCACCGCCACCGGTTTTGACAATCCGGAAATGCAGGCACGTGCGCCATTTGATCTGATCGTCGCCAATATTCTTGCCAATCCGCTGATTGAACTGGCAAGCGAGATGCGCGCCCATGTGAAAGATAATGGCTCGCTGATCCTCTCCGGCATTCTGGAAACCCAGCGCGACAGTGTGATTGCAGCTTATGAAGCGGCAGGCATTGCGCATCACAAAACTATTTACAAAGAAAGCTGGGTTGCTCTTCACCTCAAGCCAAAGCTCTGATTATAATGAGGGTCTAACCTTTTTCAGGATCAGAATCTCATGTTTCAGAACTTTGAAGTCAGCAGCAATCCGGCAACCGGTGCGCCGCGTGTAGCCAAATTGCGCGAGGAACTGAACCGTCTTCAGTTGGACGGTTTTCTTGTGCCACGCGCCGATGAGCATCAGGGCGAATATGTACCGCTGCGTGCTCAGCGCCTTGGCTGGCTGACAGGCTTCACCGGTTCTGCCGGTGCGGCGCTGATCCTGAAGAATAAAGCCTATGTCTTTGTTGACGGGCGCTACACATTGCAGGTGCGCACCCAAACCGATCCGGCCGTGTTTGACATTGAAAGTCTGGTCGACAATCCGCCTGCCACATGGCTGGAGAAAAACGGCAAAGGTCTGGTCATCGGTTTTGATCCTTGGCTACACACAATTGCAGAAACCCGCGCACTGAAAGCAGCACTCGAGGCACAGGGCGGCCAGCTCGTACCGGTGCAGGACAATCTGGTTGATCTGGTCTGGACTGACCAGCCTGCCGCCCCGCTTGAACCCGTGACTATTCAGCCGCTGCAATATGCCGGTCAGGAGCCACGTGCCAAACTGAATAGTTTGAGTGAAGCAGTTGAGAAAAGCGGTGCCTCAGCCACTATTCTGACAGACCCCGCCTCCATCGCATGGGCGTTTAATATTCGCGGCCGCGATGTCAGCAATACACCGCTGCCTTTGAGCTTTGCACTGATTGCGGCTGACGGCCAGCACATTCTGTTTATCGATAAGCGTAAGCTGCCGATTGAAACCGAAGCCTATCTGACGCAGCTGACCAAAATCACTGCGCCAAACCTGATGGAAAACACGCTGGCTCAGCTGGCAGGTGAAGGTGCAAGCTTCATGCTTGATCCTGCACTGGCCGCGGAAAAGCTGCGCATGATTATCACGCAGGCCAATGGCACTGTGATTGAAGGCACCGACCCTGCCCGTCTACCGCGCGCGATGAAAAACAAAGCCGAACTGGACGGCTCCCGTGCCGCCCATGAGCGTGACGGCGTGGCCATGGTCAAATTCTTCTCATGGCTCGACAGCCAGCCTGCCGGCAGCGTGGACGAAATCAGCGCCGCTCAGCAGCTGGAAGAAAGCCGTCGCACAGTCGGCGAAATGTTCCAGAAGCCTTTGGAAGATCTGTCTTTTGACAGTATTTCCGGTGCAGGGTCTGATGGCGCAATCATCCATTACCGCGTCAATACCGATACCAATCGCAAGCTCAAAGATGGCGAGCTTTATCTGATTGATTCCGGTGCGCAATATCGTGACGGCACCACGGATATCACCCGTACCGTAGCGATTGGTGAAGTCTCTGCTTTTGAAAAGAAGACTTTCACACTGGTGCTGAAAGGCGTTATCGCACTGTCCCGCCTGCGTTTTCCTGTCGGCACACGCGGTCAGGATATTGATGCCTTTGCCCGTGCCGCTCTCTGGCAGCATGGCTATGACTATGCACATGGCACCGGCCACGGCGTTGGCTCCTATCTCGCTGTGCATGAAGGCCCTCAGAGCATTTCCAAGCGCGGTGCGCAGGAACTCAAAACCGGCATGATCCTCTCCAATGAGCCGGGTTATTACCGCCCGGGCGAGTTCGGTATCCGTATTGAAAATCTGATTATCGTCAAAGAGCCGCAAGCAATTGATGGCGGCGATATCGCTATGCATAGCTTTGAGACGCTGACCTTCTGCCCGATTGATCGTCGCCTCATTGATGTTTCATTGCTCAATGCGGATGAACTGATATGGCTCAACGACTATCATGCACAGACACGCGACAAGCTGCTGCCG
>NZ_ANNO01000311.1:0-991 GCF_000409565.1 Pseudochrobactrum sp. AO18b | reverse complement strand
CGCGGGTTTTTTATTATCAATATCATACCGATCTCAGAACGGCATATATTGGCGCAGCAGCACAATCAGCACACCACCAAAAATACAGAGCGGAATAATACCGATGCGGAATGCCGCCAATGTGCAGAGCACCATGGTCAGAAACTCTTTCCACCCCGCATTGAAAGCAGCCGGAGCAACAAGCGTTGTCAGCACTGCCGCAGGCACGGCATTGAGGCCGGCCTCAACGCGGTAATGCACACGCTCAAACTGCGAAAGAATGAGATGCCCGCCGATACGGGTAATATAAGTCAGCACAGCTGCGCCGAAAATAATCCATACAGTTGAAGACATTACCGCACGTCCTTCACAGTTTTCACCGGTTCATCATCCAGCGTAATCACGGTTTCACGGCCAGACAGCGGCTTGGCAATCACAACAGCCATGACAATACCGCCGATTGCGCCGACGGTGACATGCCACGGCGAGCCGATCCAGAAATAAGCAGCAACGGAAGTCACGGAACTTGCTGCAACAATCGGGAACCAGTTTGTGCGGGAGCGAAAGCCCATCACCAGACCGAGGAAGTAAATTGGCAACAGCATATCAAGACCGATGGCTTTCGGATCGCCAATCATCCCGCCAAAAGTCGCACCAATATAGGCTTCAATCACCCATGACAGATAGAGCGGAATAGCCAGCCCCATATACCAGACAAAGGTAATCGGCTTTTTCTGCTCCGCCTGCTTTTCGCTTTCCGCATATTGAACATCAGTCAGGAAGAAGAAGGCCACAATCTGCTGTAAAGGCGTGAAATGCTTAATCAGCCGTCCTGTACCTGCGGAATAGAGCACATGGCGGAAATTCACCGCGAAAATCGACAGCAGGATCATCCATGGCGCAACATGTTTGCCAAACAGCTCCATGCCTACCAGCTGGCTGGCACCGGCAAACAGTGCCGCACTCATCCATACCGATTCACTGACATTCAGGCCGTTATCAACGGCAACAA
>NZ_ANNO01000310.1:0-7243 GCF_000409565.1 Pseudochrobactrum sp. AO18b | reverse complement strand
CAAGAAGGGATTTTTGGATTACATCCATCCATCATCATTACCAGTATTTTTCAAACGCGCCTTAAAGCCCGCGTTTACATTTGAGGAATGGACTAAAGCAGAAAACTGCTCTCCGTTCCCACACTGGTTATGAATAGGCTGATGCATAAAACCAATCAAGTGCAGGGCAGACACACCTGCCCTGTCATAAAAGGTAATATTTAATCCGCACCAACGAGCGTAAACCACGCATCTTCGTCGATCACCTCAATGCCCAATTCGGCAGCTTTGGTGAGTTTTGAGCCTGCCCCCGGCCCTGCCACCACCAGATCTGTCTTTTTTGAAACAGAACCCGCTGCTTTTGCGCCATAGCGCTCCGCCATGGTCTTGGCTTCATCACGTGACATGCGCACCAGTGATCCGGTGAAAACGATGGTTTTACCGGCAACCGGTGAGCCGCTCACGATTTCGTGAACTTCATCCAGCGGTATTACCTCTGCCAGCAATGCGCTAAGCACTTCTGTGTTATGCGGCTCCTGATAGAAATCCACAATCGCTTCAGCAACAATTGTGCCGATGCCTTCCACATCCGTCAGGTCACGCCATGCATCACTGCCCTTGTCGCCCTTATCATGCGGCACCAGAGCGGCCTGTGCCACTTCTGCCAGCTTGGCATAAGAACCAAAGGCACGAGCGAGTTTCTTGGCATTGACCTCACCGACATGGCGGATACCAAGCCCGAACAGAAAACGGCTCAACGCAATCTCACGCCGCTCATTAATCGCAGCATAGAGTTTCTTCACCGATGTCGCACCGAAACCTTCAATATTTTCCAGCTTCTTTAGCGATACAGCCTGTCGTTTTTCCAGCGTGAAAATATCTGCCGGTGTGCGGATTTTTAAACTTTCATCCTCAGCGTTGAAGAAGAATTCGACCTGCTTTTCGCCCAAACCTTCAATGTCAAAAGCATTACGCGAAACGAAATGGCGAATGCGTTCAACTGCCTGCGCCTCACAAATCAGACCACCGGTGCAACGGCGTACAGCCTCACCTTCTTCGCGCACCGTATGGCTGCCGCAGACAGGGCACAGACGCGGGAATTCATAGGCAACACTCTCCGCAGGGCGTTTATCGGCGACAATATCCACAATCTGCGGGATCACATCACCGGCGCGCTGAATTATGACGGTATCGCCGACGCGGATATCACGCCCTTCACGCAGTACATTGCCCTTCTGGTCAAATCCGCGAATATAATCCTCATTATGCAGCGTGGCATTGGTCACCACCACGCCCCCGACAGTGATCGGCTCCAGACGCGCCACCGGTGTTAAAGCGCCGGTTCGCCCGACCTGAATATCAATACCTTTGAGAATGGTGAAAGCACGCTCTGCCGGAAATTTATGCGCAATCGCCCAGCGTGGGCTGCGCGAGATAAAACCAAGGCGCTGCTGCAAGGCCAAATCGTCAATCTTATAGACCACGCCATCAATGTCATAACCGAGGGTGGCACGCTGTTCTTCAATCGCATGATAATGGGCAACCAGTTCCGGCACGCTCTCAAAACGACGCATCAGCGGATTGATGGTGAAACCATAGGATTTGAACTTTTCCACCATACCCATTTGTGTGGTGGCAGGCATTTCGCTCACCTCACCCCATGCATAGGCGAAAAAACGCAACACACGGCTGGCGGTGATTTTGCTGTCCAGCTGGCGCAGCGATCCTGCTGCCGCATTGCGCGGATTGGCAAAAACCGGTTTACCGTCTTTTTCCTGTTTTTCATTAAGCGCCGCAAAATCGGCATGGCTCATATAGACTTCACCGCGCACTTCCAGCACATCCGGCGCATCGCCTTTCAACACCTGCGGAATATCGGCAATTGTACGCGCATTATTGGTGACATTCTCGCCTACAGAGCCATCGCCGCGTGTCGCAGCACTCACCAGCCGCCCCTGCTCATAACGCAGCGAGAGCGACAGCCCGTCAATCTTCGGCTCTGCGGTAATACCGAGCGGGCTTCCCGGAAAGAGCTTGAGAAAACGGTAAATACGCCCGACAAACTCGCCGACATCCTCATCACTGAACGCATTATCCAGCGACAGCATCGGCACATTATGGGTGATTTTGGAGAATTTCTCGGAAACCGCTGCACCGACTTTCAGCGACGGCGAATCTTCGCGGATCAAATGCGGAAAACGTTGCTCAATTGCCTGATTGCGGCGACGCAGAGCATCATATTCCGCATCGGAAATTGTCGGCGCATCCTGCGTATTATAGAGAAAATCATGCTCAGCGATGGTTTTAGCCAGCAATTCAAGCTCAGCTGCGGCCTGTTCTTCGCTCAAATTTTCAACGCTGATTTCACTCATATTCAACCCGTCTCCGTTTACGGATTCAATATAACACAGGTGATGAAAATCAAACGCTCAAGACTGAATTTTATGCAGTCAGAGCACCGTTTTCCCGCAGCAAGCGCTCGGCAGCAGCACGGGCTTCATCAGTCACACTGGCACCGGCCAGCATACGCGCGATTTCTTCCTGACGCTCAGCCACTTCCATGGTGCGGATAGAGGTGCGCATCTGTTCGCTCTCCCCTTGCGCCTTGGCGATCAGGAAATGCGTTGTCGCACGGGCGGCCACCTGCGGCGCATGAGTGACAGAAAGCACCTGCACATTGGATGACAGCCGTGCAAGACGCTGACCAATCGCATCAGCCACTGCACCGCCCACACCCGTATCAATTTCGTCGAATACCAGTGTTGGTGCCGAACCGCGATCAGCAAGAGCAACCTTGAGCGCCAGCAGGAAACGGGACAATTCACCGCCCGAGGCCACTTTCATCATTGGCCCTGCGCGTGTTCCCGGATTGGTACGCACCCAATATTCAACAACATCAATACCTTCAGCACTGCGGTTTTCCGCATCGGTTTCGATATTAACGATAAATTCCGCACGCTCCAGCTTCAGCGCCGGCAATTCCTGCATCACAGCCTGCGTCAGCGACTGCGCAACCTGTGCGCGCTCTGCCGACAATGCAGCCGCTGCCGTGTCATAAATTAGGCGATTTTCCTGAGCCTGCTTCTCCAGCTGCTCCAGCTTTTCCGCACCGGCATCCAGATCCTGCAAATCCGCATCCATCTTGTCGCGCAATGCAGCCAGATTGGCCACCGGCACAGAGAATTTACGCGAAGCTGCACGCAGCGCAAAAAGACGCTCTTCCACTGTCTCCAGCACACGCGGATCAAAATCAATCTCGCGCATTGCCGTATCAATACCGCTCTGCGCATCACCTAGGCGATCCAGCGCCTCGTCAATCGCTTTAATCACCGGCTCCAGCAGATGCGGTGCTTCCGGCATTTTGCGCTCAAGACGGCGCACCAATGCGGCCAAAGTCGGCACCGGCGATTCATGACCGGACAACAGATCATTGGCTTCGCTCACATCTGTCGCGATCTTCTCGGACTTCATCATGATAGAGCGCTTTTCAGCCAGCTCATCTTCTTCGTCTTCTTGTGGATTGAGCTTATCTAGCTCTTCAGCCGAGGCGCGCAAATAATCCGCCTCACGCGCTGCGGCTTCCACCTTGGCACGATGTTTGACCAGAGCACTCTCACTGTCGCGCCATTGCTTGTACAAGCGACGCAGCTGCAAAGTCTGCCCGTCCAGCCCGCCAAATGCATCCAGCAATGTGCGATGCAAATCTGTATCGATCAGCGCACGGTCATCATGCTGGCCGTGGATTTCCACCAGATGGCGGCCAAGCTCACGCAGCAAACCAACGCTTGCTGCCTGATCATTGATGAAGACACGCGAACGGCCGTCACTATTCTGCACACGGCGCAGAATAATGTCGCCGTCATCATTGATTTCATTATCCTTGAGAAAATTACGGGCGGGATGATTGATGCCGACATCAAACACCGCCGTCACCTGCCCCTGCTCCGCTCCATGGCGCACAAGGGAAGCATCGCCTCTGGCACCAAGCGCCAGAGACAAACTGTCGAGCAAAATAGATTTACCCGCACCGGTTTCACCGGTGAGGACAGACAGGCCTTTTTGAAACTCGATATCGAGTTTCTCAATCAGGACAATATCGCGGATCGACAGTTGCGCTAGCATGGCTGCCTTTTATAGCATTTTACAGTCAAATGGCCACATTTGGCATCGTATAAATGCGGGGAAACAATAAAGCAGAGCAAGCTGAAATTATCTTGTAATCACAACTTGCTCTGTTTTCATTAAGCGCCGCCAGTGATGAGCGAAGATGCTTTGGAAAGCCACGAACCGGTGTTTTCACGCGGCTCAAGACCACCACCCTGTAAGAGCTTATAGGAATCTTTATACCAAGGGCTGTCCGGGAAGTTCTTACCCAGAACCGCAGCAGCAGTCTGCGCTTCAGAGGTCAGACCCAGTGCAAAATAAGCCTCGGTCAGACGAGCCAGCGCTTCTTCCACCTGACGGGTGTTGGAATATTCCTCAACCACATTGCGGAAACGCTTGATCGCGCCGAGATATTCCTTGCGCTCAAGATAGTAACGGCCGACCTGCATATCCTTACCGGCGAGCTGATCGCGGGCAAAGCGGATCTTGGTCTTGGCGTCTTCAACATATTCCGATTTCGGGAAACGATCGACAACTTCCTGCATCGCAGCAATCGCACGGCGGCTTGCCGCCTGATCGCGCGTTACATCCGGAATCTGACGGAAATAGCTCAGGCCGATGATGTAATAGGCATAAGCGGATTCATCCGAAGTCGGATAAAGCGTGTTGTAGCGCTTGGCCATTGAAATGGCTTCTTCATAATTACCTTTGCGGTAATTGGTGAATGCGGACATCACCAGCGATTTACGCGCATATTCTGTGTAAGGATGCTGACGGTCAACAGCGGCGAATTTCTTCGACGCTTCGTCCAGACGTCCGGCTTCGAGATTGGCAAGACCTTCATTATAAAGCTTGTCAGCCGGATCAATGCTCTCGACATATTTGGACAGGTCAACATCTTTGTCACCGGAGGCACAACCTGCAAGCGCCATTGTCAGCACGACAGCACTGGTCGCCATAGCCAGCTTGGTCATTTTACGAATTTGAGAACCCTCAGCACCAGTAATATTGGCTGCAGTATCTGGGAATTTAGAAATCGTCATGCTGTCTCCGGTGTTTCGGCAACACAAATCATGGGCAAATCATTCCTGTGTCAGAGGGTTCATAAACCATAGCTGAGAACAATCGGCAATGTTAATACAAGTTTATTCGCACTGCTTCGAGACTGCAATGCCTGCCAGACACGACTTTTTCAACCCGTACAGTCATAAAACAGCAAAATCTCTTACAAACCGCCATCACACTGCATGTGTTCGCGGCTCAATTAAGGCTGACAGAACAGACTCTCAAAGAATCATTGAGTAATTTGTCCTGATTATCATTTATAGTTGCGCGCTGTGTTCTTCAGATAACAAAAACTCAGCTTTCCATCTGGAAATGATCCGGTTTTTCCAGCAATGTCTTCACCAGAAGCGCATTCAGCTTATGACCGCCGCGATAGGAGCGGAACAGGCCACGAAACGGATGCCCTGCCAACGCCAGATCACCGACAGAATCCAGCAATTTATGGCGCACGAATTCGTCCGCATAGTGCAGCCCGTCAGGATTAAGCACCTCGCCCTCATCGCCGATAGCAATGGAATTTTCCAGCGACGAGCCAAGCGCCAGCCCCATGGAGCGCAGCTTTTCTACATCGCGCATAAAACCGAAAGTGCGTGCTTTAGCGATTTCACGCTCAAAAACATCCGCATCAAGATCAAAGCTGAAAGACTGGCGGCCGATAGAGGCGACAGGAAAATCAATTTCCACCTCATAGCGGGTACCGTTATGCGGTACAAACTCTGCCCAGTTCTGTCCATCTTCCACATGCACGGGTTTCAAAATAGTCAGATACTGACGCGGGGCGTCCTGCTTCACTAATCCGGCCTTGCGGAATGCACTGATAAATTCAGCCGAACCGCCACCGAGGATCGGCACTTCAGGGCCGTCAATTGCAATAGTCAGATTATCAATGCCAAGCGCTGCAATCGCTGCCATCAGATGTTCAATCGTGCTGACACCGAAATCAGCTGAACCGATAGACGTATTCAGCGTTGTCGAACCAAGCGAAGCAGACAATGCAGGAATGCTCTCACGCCGCCCCTCACTATTGTGACGAATAAAAACAATACCGTGGTTCACAGGCGCCGGACTGATATCCAGCGTAACAGGTTTGCCGCCATGCACACCAAATCCCGAGAGCGGGAATGATCCGGCTATTGTTTGCTGCATAGTTTTCATAACAATCCTGTTTCCTGTCTTATCTGCCAGTTTCATATAGGACGCACAGCCTCAAGGCTCAATCTTGTTTCCCGATAAAACACCAGCCTTAAAACAAAAAAACACCGCGTCCCTGATGAGAACGCGGTGAAATTTAAGCAAAAGGTATTTTATCAGATCAGTTGGCCTGACGGCGCAGGAACGCCGGAATTTCAAGCTGATCATCTTCAGAAGCCATGCGCGGCTGTGCACGACCCTGACTGTCAAGCTGACCGTTACGCGGTGCGTAGATCGAGGCATCCTGCGACAGCGGACGACGCTGTTCAGGGGCACGAGCCTGCATCGGAGCGGCTGGCATTTCACGTTTCTGAGCCGGTTCCAGACGGGCAGTCGGCTGTTCATCATCACGACGGGACAGGCTGGCAGTCAGACGACGCAGCAGACCAAGCGGACCGCGTTCTTCATGTGCCTGCTGTGCCGGCTGCGGAGCCGGTGCGCGACGGGCATTCATTTCCGCCTGAACAGCCGGAGGAAAGTCCGATACGCTTGGCATACGCGGAGCCTGACGCGGCTGCTGCGGAGCCAGAGCCGGATCCATGTGCTGCTGCGGCTGGAACTGCGGCTGAGGTGCCAGATTATGAGCTGGCTGCTGCATCTGCGGCTGAACCGGAGCCTGCATCTGCGGGCGCGGAGCGGCTGGCTGCTGACGCATTTCCATCATATCCGGTGCAGGTGCCTGAAAAATACGGCTCTGCGGCTGGAAAGCAGCATCATTGGTAGCGGCTGGCGGCGCATAGGAGCGCTGCTCACCTTCACCCAGATGCAGGGACTGCTGAGCCGGAGCGGCGTGTTCAACAGGTTTAGCCTGAGCAACAGGCTGCTGAACAGGAGCCTGAGCGGCTGGCTGCGGAGCTGGTTTAGCTACTGGTTTCGCTGGCTGGCGAAATTCCAGCGGCGCAGG
>NZ_ANNO01000309.1:0-19526 GCF_000409565.1 Pseudochrobactrum sp. AO18b | reverse complement strand
GGTCGCGCCGAGAATGATCATAGCATCCTGATCGACTTCTTCACGGATACGGGTAGCAGCTTCGTCAACTTCAAACAGTGTCATGTCACGGCCACCTGTGATCGAGATCAGCAGGCCGCGCGCACCGCGCATGGAGGTTTCATCCAGCAGCGGGTTAGCAATAGCGGCTTCAGCAGCGGCAATCGCACGACCGTCGCCGGAGGCTTCACCGGTGCCCATCATGGCCTTGCCCATTTCGCGCATAACCGAGCGAACGTCAGCAAAGTCAAGATTGATCAGACCTTCTTTAACCATCAGGTCGGTGATGCAGGCAACACCGGAATACAGCACCTGATCGGCCATCGCAAAAGCGTCGGCAAAAGTGGTTTTGTCATTGGCAATACGGAACAGGTTCTGGTTCGGAATGACGATCAGAGTATCGACATTCTTCTGCAGTTCTTCGATACCCATATCAGCCGTTTTCATACGGCGCTGGCCTTCGAAGTGGAAAGGTTTGGTGACAACACCAACGGTCAGAATACCTTTTTCGCGCGCTGCACGGGCAACAACCGGCGCCGCACCGGTACCTGTACCACCGCCCATACCGGCGGTTACAAAGCACATATGTGTGCCGTTCAGATGATCGATGATTTCATCAATGCACTCTTCAGCGGCTGCGCGGCCGACTTCCGGCTGCGAACCTGCACCTAGACCTTCGGTCACAGCTGCACCCAGCTGAATAATACGTTCAGACTTGGACATAGTCAGAGCCTGGGCGTCGGTATTAGCCACAACAAAATTTACGCCACGCAAACCGGCGTTAATCATGTTGTTGACAGCGTTACCGCCACCCCCGCCCACACCGAAAACGGTGATGCGCGGCTTCAGCTCGGTGATATCCGGCTTTTGCAGATTGATTGTCATCAGTTTCGTTCCTTTTGCCTTTCACCGCTTCGCCGCCGCGGTGCCGTATTCTGATTTATTTTTTTGTACGCATTTACCCCGGAAGGAACCGCGTTTTCATTTTGAAATTATCCGGTCATTTACCATGATTTGGCAAAAAGCCCAGAGTGTAATCGGGTCAGAAATAAAAAATCTCAAACCCTTGTTTCAAAACTGCTTTCCTTCAATTTTACTCCTCAGGAAAGCTGCAGCTCTTTCTTACTAAAAACTTGTTTTCAGCCATTGGCCGACCCGTGAGATACGTCCGCCGGAGCCGATAAGACGACCACCGGAGGCAGCACGAACAGACCGTTCTTCAATGCCTGCTACCTGCGGATAAATCAGCAGACCTACTGTTGCCGAGAATGCCGAACCTTTTGCAGCTTCCGGCAATCCCGCAATTCCTAACGGCCGCCCGATACGGACATTGCGCGCCAGAATACGGCGGGCAACTTCCGGCATACCGGTCAGCTGGCTTGCGCCACCTGTCAGCACAACACGCTTACCGACAATATGCCCCAGCCCCGAAGCATTCAGCCGGTCACGAACCAGCTCCAGTGTTTCTTCAACACGGGCACGAATGATACGGGTGAGAACTGAACGCGGATACTGGTTCGGCACATCACGATCGTCATCGCCGATCGGCGGAACGCTGATAAGGTCACGGTCATCGGCAGCGCTTGGCAGCGCCGAGCCATACATAACCTTGAGCCGTTCAGCATCTTCCATACGGGTGGAGAACCCGCGCGCCACATCCATTGTTACATGCATACCGCCAATGGCAATGGCGTCAGCATGGATAAATTTGCCTTCCGAGAATACGGAAATCGTTGTGGTGCCACCGCCCATATCGATACAGGCCGCACCCATTTCCGCTTCATCATCCACCAGAGCTGCCAGACCGCTCGCATAAGGGGTGGCGACAATCGCTTCAACCGAGAGATGGCAGCGATTGATGCACAATTCGAGATTGCGCAAAGGTGCGCTATCTGCGGTCAGTACATGCATATCAACGCCGAGTGAATCGCCCAGCATACCCATCGGATCGCGGATACCGCGTTCACTGTCGAGTGTGTAACCAATAGGCAGCGAGTGAACCAGATGGCGCTCAGCCTGCAGCGCCTGTTTAGCACCGGCAGCAAGCACACGGCGAATATCGGTTTTTTCTACTTCATGGCCGCCCAGATCAATGCTCGCATTAAAGGTTTCGCTTTTCAGGCGACCGGAAGAAATATTGACGATCAGCGATTCAACGGTCAGACCGGCCATACGTTCAGCTGCATCTACAGCCAGACGGATCGACTGCTCGGCAGCATCCAGATCAATCACCACGCCGGATTTAACGCCGCGGGACTTCTGATAGCCGATACCCAGCACATCCATACGATGCGTACGACCCGGCAGAAACGCGCTTTCATCCCGCGGGCGCAGACGCGCAATCACACAGGAAACCTTGCTCGAGCCGACATCAAGCACTGTCAGAAGCCGCGTACGGCGACCTGAAGAGGACGAACCGGAAGTGTTTTTTGCAGACCAGATACTCATACGCGCCTACCCGCTGCCGCTTTGGCAGCTTTTTCACGGTCTTTCAGCATTTTCTCACGGCTTTCCATGCCGGTCGGTGTGAGCTGTACAGTCACACGGTCATCCAGACGCATGTCGAGGCTGAGAATATCCCGACCAAGAATATTTTTAGTCCGCTGCAGGGTTTCAACCTCTGCCAGAGCACGCTTTACGTCCTGCTCAGGCAACAAAACCCGCACACCATTATCAAACAGCAGATCCCAGCGACGGTCAGAAACCCGCGCATAGGCACGCACCTTTGCGGCCAGATCAGGATAGGCTGCGACTGTTTCAATAAAAGCCTTACCGCGCTTTTGCGCACCTTCACCCACCACCAGCGGCAGCGAGGCATAACGGGAACCGTTCAGCGGAACGATCGGCTTGCCTTCTTCGTCTACCAGCAGCAAATCACGGCCGGACTGCCAGACTGCAAATGCCTTACGCTCCTGCAGGGAAACCACGACAGAGCCCGGATAGACTTTGCGGATTTCAACACCGGCGACCCAAGGCAATGTTTCAATCGCCTGACGTGCCTCATCCGCATTGAAACCGATCAGAGATGTCTCTCCGTCCAGTCCGAGCTTTTCAAGAATATCAATTTCAGAGGTTTCATTATTACCGGCAACGCTCACTTTCTCGATTGCAAAACCGAAAGTTGATGCCGTTGCTTTCACAACCTCATGCGTATGGTTACCGATGACCATACCGTAAATACCGGTCGCACTCAGAAAACCGATCATGCCGAAAGTGCCCGCATAACGCGGAACATTTACCCCGCCGCCGAACAAGCGCGAGGCAATACGGAAAGGCTTACGCAGAAAACGCGGAAGAACAAAAGCACCACCGTGCGAAAGTGATGTACGGGACATCATCGCATCACGATTACTTCTGTCAGATCTCGCCTTTATCGCATGCACGAGGCATCCTCCACCATCCAGCTCAACAACTCACCGAATGAATACCCTTCAGCCTTGGCAATATCCGGCACCAGAGAGGTCGGCGTCATGCCCGGCTGTGTATTCACTTCAAGCCAGATCAGCTCACCGTCACCGGAGCCGTTCTCATCAAAACGGAAATCGGAACGACTCACGCCGCGACATCCGATTGCCTGATGTGCCTGAAGTGCCATTATTTGTATTTTTTGGTAAATATTTGGTGAAATTTTCGCAGGACATTCATGCCGCGAGCCACCATCTGCATATTTTGAGTCATAATCGTAGAAGGAATGTGCCAGCGGAATGATCTCACACACACCAAGTGCGCGATCACCCATCACAGCGCAGGTTAATTCACGTCCGGCGACATAGCGCTCGACCATAACCTCATCGCCGTATTTCCACTCATCCGAGCCGAGAATCTGCGGCGGAGCACTCTGCCCTTCGCGCACGATCACCACGCCGAAGCTAGAACCTTCACGCACCGGCTTCACCACATAAGGCGGCTGCATCGGATGCTGATTACCGATATCAAAACGGTTCATCACGCGCGACGGCGCGACAGCCACACCGCCAGCACCGGCAACAAGCTTGGCGCGACCTTTATCCATTGCCAGCGCCGAGGCCAGCACACCGGAATGCGTGTAAGGAATTTGCAGATATTCGAGAATACCCTGAATGGCACCGTCTTCACCAAAAGGACCGTGCAATGCGTTAAACGCAACATCAGGCTTCAATTCAGCAAGCACAGCAGCCACATCGCGGCCGACATCAACACGCGTCACACGATAGCCCTGCTCTTCAAGCGCTTTGGCGCAGGCAGCACCCGAGGAAAGACTGACCGGACGCTCCGATGAAAACCCGCCCATCAAGACAGCAACATGTTTACCTGTCATTTTAACCATGTCCCCTCTGCCAGCAACGCTGATACACATAAAACAAAAACTCTGAGCCCGCCGGAGCTGAGCCGCATGTCGAACAGACACGCAAAACACATTAAAAATATTCCCTGGCACGCCGCACAATCAAAAAACTGAACCAAAATTCAGACAATCATACAGCGCTCCGGCGGAAGATTTCCGCAGAACCCCAAGGCAAAATTAACTTGCCGACCCAAATCACTAACGCTTGTTCACTATAAGAATCAGAGAGTTGATTCTATGGCAAGCCCTTACAAAAAATAACGACTGCAAGATCCGAATCAGATTCGGGTGAAACTACTGATTTATTATGGTTTTTTGATAATTAGTTTGTGCGGAAATTTATTTTAGCAAAATGCAAAGACAGGACTCTTGACAGGGGCAAATCACCCGCAAAACCGCGTAAAATGCCCCTCAAAAACAAATCACCGCTGCTCTCCCAAATCAGAGAAAACAGCGGTGACTTTACAGAACTTCAGCGGCCTTACCAAAAACAGAACGACCACTGCAAAAGCGCAAAAGATTAATCGAGAAATTCGGTGACTTCGCGTCCTTCGAGGAACTGGCCGAGACGGCGGATTTCCCAATGGAGATTGATACCGGAATTCGCACGCACTTTATTGCGCACAGTCTCGCCCAGCAGCTCCAGATCATAACCGGTGGCATTATCGCCGTTAATCATGAAATTGCAGTGCATATTCGACATATGCGCACCGCCGACAGTGAAACCACGGCAACCGGCTTTATCGATCTCTTTCCACGAAGATGTGCCTTCAGGATTTTTGAAGGTTGAGCCGCCGGTCTTCTCGCGGATCGGCTGCACAGTCTCACGATGGTTCTGCACTTCATCCATGGCAGCGCGGATTGCAGCCGCTTCGCCGCGCGGTCCTTCAAACAGCGCACTGGTGAAAATCAGATCTTTCGGCGCGGAACAATGACGATAGGCATAGCCCATATCCGCATTACTCAGAATGTGCAGATTGCCTTTACGATCAAGCGCGCGCACTTCGACAACACGTTCACAGGTTTCAACACCATTGGCACCGGCATTCATACGCAATGCACCGCCGATACCGCCCGGAATACCGTGATAGAAATGGAAACCGGCAATTTCAGCTTCAAGCGCTGCCGCAGCCACACGCTTGTCAGGCGTTGCCGTACCGGCACGCAGACGCGTATCCGACACCCGCTCAACCTCACCAAAGCCTTTGGCAGACAAACGCACCACAAAACCCGGAATGCCGCCTTCACGCACCAGCAGGTTCGAGCCGATCCCGACAGTCATCACCGGAATTTCTTCCGGCACATTTTTCAGGAATTCTGCCAGATCATCTTCATCGGCAGGCTGAAACAGAACTTCCGCAGGGCCACCGGCACGAAACCATGTGATCTTATCCATGCCGGAATTTGGTGTCAGGCGTCCGCGAATACCGGACAAAGATTTCTCAAGCTGCTTTAACAGCGCTTCACCATCAAGCTTTACAGCCATTTTCAACCATCTCTCTTAAATCGATCCAGACTTCAAATTTTCCGGATTGTAAGCATCGCAACAATTCGGATAAGGTCAGGAGAAAGGCGGCAGGATCAAGGCATTATCCCTGATCCGTACCGGTATTTTTTTAAGTCCGCTACATTTCAGTGTCTGAATCAAAAAGCGGCAGACGCAAGCGAAAATGGTGATTTTAGAGCATCCGAACGAAGCGTACATATTGTACGTGAGTACGGAAGCGGAGAAAATTGCCATTTGCAGCCAAGTCAGGCGACTTT
The DNA here is from genome assembly GCF_000409565.1 of Pseudochrobactrum sp. AO18b. NCBI lineage: Bacteria > Pseudomonadati > Pseudomonadota > Alphaproteobacteria > Hyphomicrobiales > Brucellaceae > Pseudochrobactrum > Pseudochrobactrum sp. AO18b. Next base: position 13,420 of record NZ_ANNO01000309.1, on the reverse strand, counting down.
TGGATCAGACACTCAGGCTGCGCTTGTACCACCTAATTGCTTAGGCAATGCGTATGCCCATTGCGTGATATTACCGGCACCGAGGAACACGACAAAATCGCCTTCCTGTGCCAGTGCTTTAATCGCTTCAGGCAAATGCGCAGGGTCTTCCAGATAACGTGCATCGCGGTGACCGGCAGTTTTGATCTTGCTGACCAAGGCTTCCGAGGTCACGCCCTCAATCGGATCTTCACCAGCGGTATAAACCGGCGCAATCATCACTGTATCCGCATCATTGAAGCAGGTGGAGAAATCGTCGAACAGGCTCGCCAGACGCGTAAAGCGGTGCGGCTGGGCAATCGCAATCACGCGCTTCGGCGCGGCTTCGCGGGCAGCTCTCAGCACAGCTTTGATTTCCACCGGATGGTGGCCGTAATCGTCAAAGATTTCAACGCCGTTCCACGAACCGGTATGCGTAAAGCGACGCTTAACACCACCAAAGCCCGACAGACCTTTGCGGATATCATCGGCAGTCAGACCAAGCTCATGCGCCACCGCAATGGCAGCCGTGGCATTGGACACATTGTGACGACCTGGCATCGGCAGACGCAGATCTTTGATCTCGACGACTTCGCCCTTGCGGTCGCGGATCACCACATCAAACACCGAAACGGCACCATCCATGCGATGATTGGAGAAACGCACATCGGCCTGCGGATTTTCACCATATGTAATAACGCGGCGGTCTTCGATACGGCTGATAAGTGCCTGCACTTCCGGATGATCAAGGCACATAACGCCAAAACCATAGAAAGGCACATTCTCAACAAACTGGCGGAAAGCCGCGCGAACATTATCGAACGAGCCGTAATGGTCGAGATGTTCCGGATCAATATTGGTGATAACCGCAATATCGGCAGGTAATTTGAGGAAAGTACCGTCGCTCTCGTCGGCCTCAACCACCATCCACTCACCCTCACCCATGCGGGCATTGGTGCCATAGGCATTGATGATACCGCCATTGATAACGGTCGGGTCAAGATGGCCGGCTTCCAGAAGCGTTGCAACCATAGAAGTCGTGGTGGTTTTGCCATGGGTACCGCCGATGGCAATTGCCTGACGGAAGCGCATCAGCTCGGCCAGCATTTCCGCACGACGCACGATCGGCAGCAGATTTTCCCGCGCTTCGACCAGCTCCGGATTATTCGGACGGATAGCGGTGGAAACCACCACCACATCAGCCTTGCCGATATTCTCAGCTTTATGACCGACAAAAACCTCAATGCCCTTGTCACGCAGACGCTGCACATTGGCGCTGTCAGCCTGATCTGAGCCCTGAACTTTGTAGCCCAGATTATGCAGCACTTCCGCAATGCCGCTCATGCCAATGCCGCCGATCCCGATAAAATGAACCAGACCAATATTCAGAGGCATTTTCATACGCGTTTTCCTTGCTTATAATCAGAAACAGACAATCCTGCTGCAATAGCCTCGACAAGATCAGCAAGCAACCGTGTTGCATCAGGACGACCGGAACTTTTTGCCCGCGCTGCCATATCTGCCAGCCGTTGCGGCTCGCTCAGCGCAGCAATCAGAATTTTTGCCAGTTTTTCCGGTTTCAGTTCTGCCTGACGGATAACCTCACCACCACCGGCCTTTGCCAGCGCCTCGGCATTGGCGGCCTGATCGTGGTCAAGGGCAAACGGAAACGGCACCAGCAGACTCGGACGGCCAATCGCTGCAATTTCAGAAACGGTAGAAGCGCCGGAACGGGAGAGAACGAAATGCGCCTGCGCCATCATCTCCGGCAGATTGCCGAAGAATGGCGCGACCTGCGCTTTAACGCCCAGTTTCTCATAGGCTTTACGGCAAATCACTTCATCTTCAGGGCGTGCTTGCTGAGTGACAAACAGTCGTTCACGCTCGTCAATCTCAAGCAGAGCAATCGCGGCAGGCACAACAGTAGAAAAATACTGCGCACCCTGACTACCGCCAAAAACCAGCAAGCGGAAAACATCCGGCTCTACCGAAGGCTTATAAGCCACATTGGTCTGCGCCAAAACGCTCGGGCGCACCGGATTACCGGTCTGCACCGTTTTAGCCGCATGAGTGCCGCTCTCTGCCGACAGGAAACCACCGGCAATCGCTGTCACACGGGCGGACAGACCTTTATTGGCACGCCCCATCACTGCATTCTGCTCATGAATAATGGTCGGAATATTCATGCGTGATGCCGCATAGAGCGGCGGCAGGGTCGGATAGCCACCGAAACCAACAACCAGTTTTGGGTTCAGACGGCGGAAAAGCTTGCGGCAATCGAGATTGCCCTGCCACAGGCTGTAAAATGTCTTCGCCAGTGCAATCGGATTTTTACCGGCAATGGTTGCGGAACGCACGACATGGACATGGTTTTCATCGAAACCGGAAACAAAACGCTGCGCACGTTTATCTGTCACCAGATGCACATCATAACCGTCATTTGTCAGTTCATGCGCGAGCGCCTCAGCAGGAAATAAATGCCCGCCGGTACCACCCGCTGCCAAAACGATAACATCTTTTGTCATCATCATCCGTTCTGTATTTTTTTAACAGGCAGTCCCGAATAATCATTCTCCGGAACTGCGCAATTCGTCTTATAATTTAAAGCACAGGAATACGTTCGCCCGCGCCTTTCAGCGAGGCAGACATACGGCGCTCAGGGTTTTGACGTGTCAGCGCCAGCAGGAAACCCATCGTAATTGCAATTGCCACCAGTGATGAACCGCCATAGGAAATAAACGGCAAGGTCATCCCTTTGGCAGGCATCAGATGCAGGTTCACAGCCATATTGATGATCGACTGGAAGCCGAACAAAATCACAATACCGGAAATGGCCAGACGCGAGAAAGCATCACGCTCTCTCATGGCAACAACAAGCCCGCGAATAACGATAAAGGCAAACAGCAGCATAATCAGAATACACAGGATAATGCCGTATTCTTCCGCAGCCACCGAGAAAATAAAGTCCGTATGACTGTCAGGGATAATACGTTTGATCGTCCCTTCACCCGGCCCCTGCCCGAACCAGCCACCGCTGATAATCGCTTCGCGGCCTGTATCAACCTGAAACGTGTCACCTTCACCGGTCATAAAGCGGTCAATACGGCCCGCCACATGGGGAAGGAATGTATAGGCACCCAAGCCCAGCACGACCGCACCGCCGCCAAAGACGACAATCCACATCCATGACATGCCCGCCAGAAAGAACATGGCACCCCAGCTCACAGCTGTCAGCGTGGTTTGCCCGAAATCCGGCTGTGCCATCAGCAGTGTTGCAACCAGACCGAACAGGATAAGCGCCATGAAACTGCCCGGCATATCGCCGCTGCGCTCCTGTTCGGAGAACAACCATGCACAAATCACCACAAAAGCCGGTTTCATAAACTCGGACGGCTGGATGGAAACTCCGGCCAGAGAGACCCAGCGCCGCGCACCTTTGACTTCAATCCCGAAAAACAGGGCTGCAACCATCAGCAACAGCGAAATTCCAAGCAGAGCCAATGCAAAACGGCGCACCAGACGCGGGCTGAGAAAGGACGTGCCGATCATAGCGATCAGCGCAGGGATCATGAAAAAGATCTGGCGCTCAACAAAGTGAAAGCTGTCGAGACCAATACGCTCCGCCACCGCAGGACTGGCGGCATAGGACAGCAAAATGCCAAGCCCCATCAGTGCCAGACAGGCAGCCAGAAAATAACGGTCAATCGTCCACCACCAATTGGCGACAGGGCCTCTGTCTACGCGGCTAACCATCAGTCTGCCCTCCCGATCGGTGCAAATCCCTGCAGCGTCATAACTTTATCGCGGAATGCTGCGCCGCGTTTTTCAAAATTCGGAAACTGGTCAAAGCTGGCACAGGCCGGTGACAACAGCACAACCGGCTCATCAGCCGCATCCTGTGCCGCATCCAAAGCTGCATGATCAATCGCGGCATCCAGCGTATGGCTGATTTCAAACGGCACATCATTGCCCAGAGTAGCCGCAAATTGCGCCGCCGCTTCACCGATCAGATAGGCTTTGGTAATGCGCGGGAAGAAAGTGCGCAGACTTTCAATGCCGCCGCTCTTCGGCAGACCGCCCGCAATCCAGTAAAGTTGCGGGAAAGACGACAGCGCAGGCGCGGTTGCTTCCGCATTGGTTGCCTTTGAATCATTGATAAACAGGGTTTTACCCTGATGGCCGACCTGCTCCATACGATGAGCAAGCCCCGGAAAACTACGCAGACCGGCGCGGATCTCGTCAAGGCTCAGACCGACAGTCAGGCAGGCAATGATTGCGGCCAAAGCATTTTGTGCATTATGCGCACCGCGCAGAGAACCGATACCCTCCAGCGACAACAGCAATTCAGCCTTACCATTCTGTGCCCTATAAATCTGTGCGCCCTGCGCATAATAACCGTCCCGCAAAACCTGATCTTTGGAGAAACGGATTAGCTTTTTACCAGCTTTTTCCAGCCGGTCAGCAATGGCAACACAATAAGCATCATCAATGGCGACAATCGCCGTATCACTGCCTGCAACCAGACGTTCTTTAATGGCGGCATAATTTTCCATCGTGCCGTGACGGTCGAGGTGATCGGGCGTCAGGTTCAGTAAAATACCCGCTGTCGGATTGAGTGAAGATGCCAGATCAATCTGATAGGACGAACATTCAACCACATAATTACGACCATCTGCCGGTGCTTCAAGCGACAGCACAGCAGTACCGATATTGCCGCCAAGCTGCATATCGCGACCAGTCGCTTTGATAATATGCGCGATCAGGGCAGTTGTAGTGGATTTGCCATTGGTGCCGGTAATGGCGACAAATGGCACATCATCGCCTGCAGCCAGCGCTGCATTGCGCTCACGGCAGAACAGTTCGACATCACCGATAACCGGCACCTGCGCCTGATGTGCCAGTTCCGCGCTCCAATGCGGCTGCGGATGGGTCAACGGCACACCGGGAGAGAGGATAAATGCACTGAAACCTGACCAGTCTGCCTCGCGCAAATTCTGTGTGAGAATGCCTTCCGCTACCGCACGGGCAACACTGTCCGGATTATCATCCCATGCCACAACCTTCACGCCACCGGCGATCATAGCTTTTGCCGTTGCAATACCGGAACCGCCAAGGCCAAACAGCGCAACAGTCTTATCTTTCAGGGTCAGGGTTGGGATCATGATCAGGCCGCCAGTCGACAATGCGTTCAGTCAATAATGTAAAAACAACTTCGCCGGATTATCGCTCCGGCATCTTTATAAACAATGAAGCTGCCCGTATTACGGGCAGCCTGATTATTGTAGTCTTAACGTAGTTTCAGCGTTGAAAGGCCGATCATCGCCAGAATAATCGCGATGATCCAGAAGCGGATCACGACCTGACTTTCAGTCCAGCCTTTTTTCTCAAAATGGTGATGAATCGGCGCCATCAGGAACACACGCTTGCCGGTCAGCTTGAACCAGCCGACCTGAATAATCACCGACAGTGCTTCCATAACGAACAGGCCGCCGATGATTGCCAGCACGATTTCGTGCTTGGTCGCAACCGCTACCGCACCCAGCATACCGCCCAGCGCAAGCGAACCGGTATCACCCATAAAGATCGCGGCAGGCGGAGCGTTGAACCAGAGGAAGCCCAGACCGGCACCAATCACGGCACCGAGAATAACAGCCAGCTCACCAGTACCCGGTACAAAATGGATTTGCAGGTAATCAGCAAAAATCGCGTTACCCGACAGATAGGCAATAAAGCCGAAAGAAGCCGCAGCAACCATCACCGGCACAATCGCCAGCCCATCAAGACCATCGGTAAAGTTGACCGCATTACCAGAACCAACCATGACAAAAGCGGCAAAAGGAATGAAGAACCAGCTCAGATCCAGCAACATGCCTTTCAGGAACGGGAATGTCAGCGAGGACGAAAACGGCTCCTGACCGGTGCGCATGATGACATAGGCCGCAATTGCAGCAATGATGAACTCAAGTCCGAGACGCGCCTTGCCGGAAAAACCTTTATCCGACTGTTTTGTCACTTTCAGATAGTCATCGTAGAAACCGATAGCACCGAAGCTGATTGTTACCAGCAACACAACCCAGACATAAACGCTTTTGAGATTGCCCCAGAGCATGACCGAAGCCAATGTTCCGAACAGGATCATCAAACCGCCCATGGTTGGCGTACCGGCTTTCTTGAAGTGAGTCTGAGGGCCGTCAGCACGGATCGGCTGACCGCGCCCCTGCCGGACGCGCAGACTGTCAATAATGCGTGGCCCAAGTAAGAAGACCAGCAAAGCTGATGTAATCAGTGCACCGCCGGTGCGGAAAGTAATATAGCGGAATACGTTGAAAAACGACAGATGATCCGCAGCATTGGCTAATAACATCAGCATCGGGTGAATGCCCTTCAGGTCGGTATCGGCACTTTAACACATCGCATTACACAAGAAATGCAGTGCTTAGTTCCTGTTATTCTTTAGCAGCCAACTATGACTGTATATGGAAAATCCGGTTTTATACTTTGCGCATAAAACCGGCCTGTTTATTCTGCGGCCTCAGAGACGGCATATTTTTTCAGCAACGCATTGACGATTTTCACAAAGCCGATCGACTTTGACGATTTAATCATCACCACATCTCCGGGACGCACTGCTTTGACTACAAGTGGAAGCAGTTCGTCAACGCTTTCCCGATACTCAACCTGAATTTCTGCAGGCATTGCGGATTTCAGGGCACTCATATGCGCGCCGCCGATGAAAAGCATATTCACATGCGCATCCACAATCGGGCGTGCCAGATCACCATGCAGCTTGGAAGATTGCTTGCCCAGTTCCAGCATATCGCCAAGCACTGCAATGCGCCGTCCCTTCTCGATCCCCTCGCCTTGCGGCTCAGTGGACTCAAGCAGTGATAGTGCCGCGCGCATGGATGCCGGATTGGCATTATAGCTTTCATCAATCAGCGTGAATGTACCGTCACCGTGACGCAGACGATATTGCGCACCGCGTCCGGCCTCAGCCTGCAGACTTGCCAGCGCCAGCACAACTTTCGTCATATCCGCGCCAACCAGATGTGCAGCCCCCATCACCGCCAGCATATTCTGTACGATATGCCGGCCGGGAGCACTGATCTTCACAGCCGCTTCCTGACCGCCCAGAGAAACCGTGATGCAGGAGCAATCCGTCTTCATCACCAGATCACGCAGTTTGTAGGTTGAACGGGCATTTTCACCGAATGTGGTGATGTGCTCAATACCGGCAGCAGTTGCCAGCGCTTCCAGCTGTTTGAAGCGTTTGTCATCCCTGTTCAACAGCGCATAACCGCCAGGTAGAACACCTTCGAAAATCTCTGCTTTCGCAACGGCAATTTCTTCGAGATTAGCAAAATGCCCCAGATGCGCAGGCGCAATCAGCGTAATGACAGCCACATGCGGCTGAACCATTTTCACCAGCGGGCGAATTTCATCATGATGGTTCATGCCGATTTCAAAGACACCATAATCGGTATCTTCCGGCATCCGTGCCAAAGTCAGCGGCACACCCCAGTGATTATTGAAAGAAGCAGCAGAAGCATGAACCTTGCCGCAATCAGACAGAACATGGCGCAGAGCTTCTTTGGTTGTGGTTTTGCCCACAGAACCGGTAACAGCAATGATCTGCGCTTTGGAGCGTGCGCGGGAAGCAATGCCAAGACGGGTCAGTGCGGCCAGCACATCATCCACCACAATCATCGGCACCTGTAATTTGCCCAGAGCAGGCAAACGCGCTTCGGTCACAACCAGCAGACCTGCTCCGGCAGCCATAGCAGCGGTTGCAAAATCATGCCCGTCAAACACATCACCTTTAATCGCGAAAAAGGCTTCACCCTTTCGCAGCGTGCGGGAATCGATCGAAATACCGGTAATACCTTCAGGAAGGTGGCCGACCGGCCGCCCTTCCATCGCTTTTACCATGTCAGACGATTTCCAAAGCAAATCACTCATTTAAAACGCGCCTCAAGCGAGCGGGCAACTTCTGCATGATCGGAGAATGGCAGCGTCACATCATTGATGGTCTGCCCTTCTTCATGCCCCTTGCCCGCAATAATAACTGTATCGCCTGCCTGTGCGAGCAGCACAGCATGGCGGATAGCTTCATGACGGTCACCGATTTCCAGTGCATCCGGTGCCGCAGCCAAAATTTCAGAGCGGATAGTAGCCGGTACTTCCGAACGCGGATTATCATCAGTGACAATCACCACATCGGCCAGACGGGTGGCGATTTCCCCCATGATCGGGCGTTTACCCTTGTCGCGGTCACCACCGCAGCCAAATACTACGATCACACGACCGGTGGTAAACGGGCGAACTGAAGTCAGCACATTTTCCAGCGCGTCAGGCTTATGGGCATAGTCCACATAAACAGGCACGCCATCTTCAGTCGAACCAACCAGATCCAGACGACCCGGCGCACCTTTCAGACGCTCTAATGCGCGGAAAGCCGCATCCGCAGGCACACCGGAAACAATTGCCAGACCGGCTGCAACCAGTGCGTTCGCTACCTGAAAATCACCGGCCAGCGGCAAAGCAAATTCGTAAATCTTACCGGCATGGCTCAGCTCAACATGCTGACGATGGCGCTCGTGTTCCACGCGTTTCAGCGTAATGAAATCGCCTTTACGGCCAACGGTTTTCACATCAGAACCGGCTGCAACAGCGGCTGCAATCGCCTGTGGTGAAAAGACATCATCCGCAAAAATAATCGCCGGAGCACCTTTTGGCAGCAGCGTATCAAACAGGCGCATTTTTGCACCTAGATAATCTTCAACCGTCGGATGATAATCCATATGATCGCGGCCGAGATTGGTGAAGGCTGCGGCTGTCAGCTTCACGCCGTCCAGACGGCGCTGATCCAACCCGTGCGATGAAGCTTCCATACAGGCATGGGTCACACCTTCATCCGCCAGTTCTGCGAGAAGCTTCTGCAGCTCCACAGGATCGGGCGTTGTCAGTGAACCATATTCATTCCGTGTCGGGGAGAAAACGCCGGTCGTACCGATGCTTGCTGCCGCAAAACCTGCATAGGCCCAAATCTGCTGGGTGAAGGAAGCAACGGAGGTTTTGCCGCTGGTACCGGTAACAGCAGTCATAATCTGCGGTTGTTTACCATAGAATTTTGCAGCAGCCATTGCCAGCGCATGGCGCGGGTCTTTGCTGCGCAGCACCGGCACAGTGATGCCCTCGGCATTCATGTCTTCATCCGCCAGAATTGCAACTGCACCGCGTTTGACAGCATCAGCCACATAGGCCGAGCCGTCATTTTTCACGCCTTTCAGAGCCGCAAACAAGCTGCCCTTCTGTACCTTACGGGAATCGGAACTCAATCCGGAAATCTCAGTCTGCGCGACTGAGTCCGTCATATCATTTACATAGGCTGCGATATCTTGAAGTTTCATGCCATTCAGATCCCGATTTTGAATTCATTTCATGTGACATAATAAGTGCTCAAGGCATTATTACGTCACATTGATCCCCTGCTCAGATCAGTCATTCTCATAAGCTGCCAGAATTGGTGCATTATCTTGCGCAAAATCAGGCGACACACCCAGGAATGATGCTGACCGGCGGATGATATTTGCAACCATTGGGGCAGCATTGAGTCCGGCGGTCGCAGAAAGTTTGCCTTCCTCCGGTTTTGGCTCATCGATAATGGTCAGAACCACATAGGTCGGGTCATCCATCGGGAATGCAGCAAGAAACGCATTAAAACGGACATCTTTGGAATAACGGCCGTTAATAACCTTTTCCGCTGTACCGGTTTTACCGCCAACGCGATAGCCCTTTACCTCAGCACGACGACCGGAACCGATCTCGGAATTGAGACGATAGAGATAACGCATATCATCGCTGGTTTTAGGCTTCAGAACCTGCGTGGCAACAGCATTGGCCTCGTCTTGTGTGCGTGGCAGGAATGTCGGCGGAATGAGCTTGCCGCCATTGACCAGCGCCGCAGCAGCAACGGCCGTCTGCAAAGGTGTGGTCATCATACCGTGACCATAGGAAATGGTAATGGAGTGTACCTTCTTCCACACGCGCGGTTCAACAGGACGCGCAACTTCCGGCAATTCGGTCTGCATTCGATCCAGCAGACCGACGCGCTTCAGAAACTCGCGATGGCCTTCAATACCAATCGCATCAACTTCTTTACCCGAACCGATATTGGAGGAATAAATAAACACTTCCGCCAGTGTCAGCCAGCGGGCTTTACCGTGGAAGTCGCGGATGGTCTGACGACCGATCGTAATCGGGCGGGTCGCATCAAACTTGCTTTCCAGATTAAACTTACCGGAATCCAGAGCCATCGCTGTGGTAAAGCTCTTAATTGTCGAGCCCATTTCATAAGTACCGGCAGACATCCGGTTCAGACGGTCTTTCTCCAGCGCATTATACGGATTATTCGGATCAAAATCCGGCACCGAAGCCATAGCAACCACTTCACCGGTCTTGGCATTCAGCACCACGGCTCCGGCAGCAATCGCACGATATTTTTCAACAGCGCGCACCAGTTCGTCGCGCATAATATGCTGCACACGCAGATCAATCGACAGGCGGAACGGCTCGAGATTATCAGGCTGGGCAAGGCCTGCCATACGCAGATCGCTTAAGCCCTGACTGTCGATATATTTTTCCATACCGGCAATGCCCTGATTGTCGATATTGACCAGACCGACAATATGAGAAGCCGTTGGCCCGCCCGGATAGAAACGGGATTTCTCTGTGCGAAAGCCGATACCCGGCACACCCAGCGCCATAATCTGGCTCTGCTGACGCGGTGTCAGACCGCGCTGAATCCACACAAAGCCCGCACCGCTTTTCAGACGGCGATAGGTGCTTTCCCAGTCAAGATTAGGCAGAACCGTTGCCAGCAGTTCCAGAGTTTCGTCCGGATCGGCAATCTTTTTCGGCTCGGCATAGAGCGAAGCGGTTTTAATATCCGTCGCCAGCACTTCGCCATTGCGGTCAAGAATATCCGGCCGTGCTGCAAGCGTGCTGGCCGCACCGGCGCGATAACCTTCATTATCGCCACCCTGCATACCGTAATAAACAAGACGGCCGCCAATCACCGCATAAATACCGACAAAGCAGGAAATCGCCATAATCAGACGATTACGCGCACGGTTTCCGTGTTTTTTGCGGTTTCCGGCAAAGGCAACACTGTCATTGAGCGGAGACGTGGCAATGCCGCGCTCACTCTCGAGCGCGGCACTGTCAAATTCAGGTGCCTGCCCCAGAACCGGAGCATCATCTGATGAGGACTTTTTATTTTTACGCCGGAACCAGCTGCTTTTTCCGCTCATGGCCGCACTCCCGGAACCACAACACGCATCGGTGCCGCATTTGAAACCGCACCGGCCGGCGCAGTTTGCGCAACACTGCCTGTGCTCATCGTATCAACAGATGCTATCAGATCGGCACTGCCACCGATCAGTTTTTCAATATCATCAGCCTGTTTCATCGGAATATCATCGAACAGACCGATCTGTGTCACATCAACCGGCTGCAATTTCAGCTGTGACTGATAAATATCAGACAAACGCTGCAAACGGTTCGGCTGGGTCATCAGGCTCCAGTCGGCTTTCAGCAGATTGATCGTGTCTTTTTCAAAGGCGATCTGGCGCTGAATTTTCTTGATCTCAACCACCTGCTTTTCAGCATCATGTTTGATCTTATAGGTCACGGTTGCCGCCACCAGCATGACTGCGATCAATATAATATCTATAGTTCGCATCATGATGATTTCCTCTTCGCATTATCAGTTTCTGGCAGAACAGGCAGAGTTGGCAGGCCGAAAATACTGTAATCCGCTTTAAGCGGCGGATATTCTGTGCGGATACCGGCGCGCAGCTTGGCCGAACGCGCACGCGGATTGCGTTCCGCCTCCTCCTCGCTGGCACCCACTGCCCCTTTGACCGCAGGCGTGAAACTGCCCTGACGCATATGCGCTTCCGGCAAATGGCGCGAGCCGCCGCCGCCCGCACGATCTGCAAAAAAGCGTTTCACAATACGGTCTTCCAGCGAGTGGAATGTCACAACAACCAGACGGCCGCCCGGCTTCAGCGAGCGTTCTGCAGCAATCAATGCACGCGCCAATTCACCCAGCTCGTCATTCACATAAATACGCAGCGCCTGAAAAACACGGGTCGCCGGATGAATACGGTCTTTCGGATGACGCCCGACCAGCATCTCAATCGCATTGGCAAGATCACGGGTGCGGCTGAACGGTTCGCTCTCGCGGCGTTTTTCGATCATGCGCGCAATGCGTCCGGCATGACGTTCCTCACCGAGAAAATTAAAGATGCGTGCCAGATCGCCCATTTTATACTGGTTGACCACATCAGCGGCGCTCAGGCCCTGCGAGGACATGCGCATATCCAGCGGCCCGTCTTTCTGGAAAGAAAAACCGCGATCCGCCTCATCAATCTGCATCGAGGAAACACCGATATCCAGTACAACACCGTCAGGCTGCACATCGCTCAGCACATCTTCCATCTGGGAGAAGCGTGCCTGCACCAGACGCAAACGTCCCTGATATTCTGCAACCACCGCCTGTCCGGCAGCAATTGCATTCGGGTCGCGGTCAATGGCCAGAACTTCGGCACCGGTTTTGAGAATTCGTTTTGTGTAACCGCCCGCGCCGAAGGTGCCGTCCACATAAAGCTTACCGGCTTCAGGCTGCAAAGCGCTGACAACCTCTTCCAGCATAACCGGAATATGGCGGGAATAGTCTTCATGCTCTGATGCGCCCGCCGGAGTATCAGCGTGCTGTGTCAGTTTGTCTGCCTGCGCTTCCGGAACCATAATTTCCTTCGGTCCTGTCATTGTTTTGCTTTCTTCAGCGGACCCAGCGTGAGAACGGCAGATCCTTGCCCGCCAGCGGTTAAACCGCGGCTGCAGATTTCAGCATTTTGCATACCGGCCAATGCCGGATGCAGCACAAAATGTCTGGAAACTGAACAAAGTCTGGACGCAACAAACTGCATTAAGAAATACCACCGGGGTAAGGTAGGCGTCAACGCAGGCGCAAAAACTGCTCCAAACGTTGCCATATTATCGATTTTTGCGACTGCGCAGCCGGCCGGACACGCAATACGCCGTGAATAAATTTATCCAATATTAATATTAAGGAAGGGTTATTATACGGGCACAGTTATGATTTATCAGCGGTTAAAATGGCGCTTTGTGCAGCACTTATGCCGAAATAATTTAAACAGAATTGTCAGCCGGTCTGTAAGCCGGGTTCTGTATGGCCGGACTGTTTCCAGCCCGACGCGGCAGCCATTCATCTGGGACGGATGTCGCCACCCGCCTCTTGCAACCCACCCGGACGGCTATCCGGAAACTGATTACCAGACCGAAGCCTGATGCGCCGTCCCTATTCGGTCTTGCT
>NZ_ANNO01000308.1:0-884 GCF_000409565.1 Pseudochrobactrum sp. AO18b | reverse complement strand
GGCTCTGTTGCAAAAAATATAGTTGTCAAGGAAAGCCCCTCGTTCTCTGCTGTCAAGCGGTCTGACCTTGTAGATTCTGGGCGAGCATTTCCACGGCTTCTGCCAACACGCTCGGCCCGATGCCAAAAGCGCGTTCAACGATACGCGCTTCCCCACGGATGTCTCGTGTCAGGTTGAAAATAGCAGCCTGGCCCTTGCGCAACGCCCGCATGACCTCGAAGCCCTTGATCGTCGCATATGCCGTCTTCAACGTCTTGAACCCTCTGACCGGTTTGATCAGCTGTTTCAGCTTGCCGTGGTCAGCCTCGACGACATTGTTCAGGTATTTGACCTGCCGATGCACCAGTTCATCAGGGCATTTACCTTAGGCCTTCAACTGCGCGATGGCAATCCCGTAGGTTGGTGCTTTGTCAGTGTTGATGACACGCGGCTTTTCCCAGTCTTTCAAGCCGTTCAAAGCCTTCCCCAAAAAGCGCTTGGCTGCTTTGGCGTTGCGCGTCGCAGACAGGTAGAAATCGATCGTGTTGCCGAATTTGTCGACGGCTCGGTAAAGATAAGTCCATTGTCCCCGGACTTTCACATAGGTTTCATCAACCCGCCAACTCGTTGACTGTGGTCGGCGCCAGTGCCAGCGTAGCCGTTTTTCAATCTCCGGCGCGTATTTCTGGACCCAGCGATAAATCGTGGAATGATCGACGGGCACACCGCGCTCACCCATCATCTGTTCAAGATCGCGGTAGCTGATCCCATACCGGCAATACCACCGCACCGCCCATAAAATCACGTCACCCTGAAAATGGCGCCACTTGAAATCGTTCATCAAAAGTCTCGCTGAAAATTGTCAGCATTCTTTCGGACATCGGCAAAATTTTTGCAACAGAGCC
>NZ_ANNO01000307.1:0-1184 GCF_000409565.1 Pseudochrobactrum sp. AO18b | reverse complement strand
AATTGTGTCGGGAGGGGCTGTATCATGAAAAGACCGCTGCGCATTAGCTTATATAGTCTGGCTCTGTTGCTGATTATCGCGGCAGGTGTGGGCTTTGTTTTCCGTAAGCAAATCCATGAATATTATGCGGTCTATCAATATGCCAATACATTCAAACCCGATGTGATTGATGAAAATTTCCGCTCACTTTATAAAATCTACCCGTCTATCCGTGTAGAACATAGCGGCGAAGTCAGCCCCTTGCCGCAGAATGAAAGACCTTTGCCTGAAACCTATCTTTATCAGGGAGAGACAAAACGGGTTGCGGACTGGCTGGAACGCACGCAGACGACCGGTTTCATCGTGCTGAAAGACGGTGCTGTTGCCTATGAGCGCTATGAGCGGGGCAATACGGCTGCAACGCAGGCAATCGCTATGTCGATGTCGAAATCCACGATTTCGTTTCTGATTGGCAATGCTGTGCGGGATGGTCTGATCGATATAAATCAGACTGTGGATCATTATGCACCGCAACTGGCGGAGGGCGGCTATAGAGGGGTGACCGTCAAAAACGCACTGCAAATGTCATCAGGGATCGGCTTTAACGAGGATTATGGCGATCTCTCATCCGATATTGTTCGTTACATTATCCAGATTCTGACCGGCTCGGTGAAGGACTTTACTGCTCATCTGCAGAAAGTGCGGGAGCAGGGCACGGTCAATATTTATGTTTCCGCTGATACGCAGGTGCTGTCTATGGTACTGGAAGGCGCAACCGGCAAGCCGATGACTGATTATTTCAGGGAAAAATTATGGTCGCGTCTGGGCGCAGAAGCTGATGCCTATTGGCTTGCTGATGCGAAAGGTGACGCAGTCTCGGCAGGCGGGCTGAATGCGGTGTTGCGTGATTATGCGCGTTTCGGCCTGCTTTATATGAATGAAGGGCGTAATTTCAGAGGTGAGCAACTGGTGCCGGCTGAATGGGTACATGCTTCTGTTACGCCGGATGCGCCGCATCTGATCCCGGGCAGGGATGATCCCGAGCAGGGCAAGCCGCTTGGCTATGGCTATCAGTGGTGGATACCGGGGAAACCGCAGGGGGATTTTGTCGCTGTCGGTATTTACGGGCAGTTTATCTACGTCAATCCTGAGCGCAAAGTGGTGATTACCAAAACTTCCGCCTATGCGGATTACAATAAGGATGG
>NZ_ANNO01000306.1:0-6305 GCF_000409565.1 Pseudochrobactrum sp. AO18b | reverse complement strand
CGGGGGGGGGGGGGGGGTGTTTCGGAAATCTGTTCTGATTATTCCTGAATATGCGCTTCAAGGAACCACAGGGATTTGTCGAGGCTGCGGGATGCAGCTGTGAAAATATCCGCACTGTCATCGTCGCCTGCCTCAGCGGCATCTTTGATGGACTGGCGTACCAGATTGGCAACAGCGCCGTAATGATCGATCAGCGCATGAAGATGGTCTTTGATGGCGTAAATATCTTCCGGATATGGCTTGAGAATGCTCGCCTCAGTAATTGTCTGACTTGTGCCAAGCGCAGTGCCGCCGAGCTGAACGGCACGTTCTGCAATTGCATCCGAATGTTCATCCAGATCGGTGCGGAATGTATCCAGCATCTCATGCACGGCAATGAACTGAATGCCTTTAAGGTTCCAGTGTGCCTGCTTGGTTATCAGCGCAAGATCAAGGATCGCAGCCAGATTTTTGTTCAGCAGGGCAATAACCGTGGTTTTGGCATTGGTCGGCAGATTGTTTTTTGTCGGATGATTTTTCAGTTTGGATGCAGACATAGTGATTTCCTTTATGAAGGGACAAATTTTCGTTTGTCTGAGGGGCTGCCGGGAGGTGGCAGCACAAGAAACCGGAAGCAGCAGATACTGCTATAAACCTAACGTATCAAAGATAGGATTGTTCCCAGTGATTTAAAGAGTTTAAGCAGATTTTTGTGCATCATTCTGTATAGATATCAGTGTTGCCCTATTGAGCTGACAAGGCAGAATTCTTACGCAACCTGACTGCCTGTACTTGCCGATAACCGAATTCTGTTTTAGGTCGTAAGCCATGACTATACTTGCTCTCGACACCGCAGGCAGTTTATGTGCTGCCGCCCTTTATGACCCGCAGACGCAGCAGCTTCTTGCTGAGGTCAGCCATGATATTGGCAAAGGCCATGCGGAATTGCTGCTGGACTATGTTGCGCAGTGTTTTGAGACTGCAAAAATCTCCCGCAATGAGGTTAGTCGTATCGCGGTCAATATCGGCCCTGGTTCATTTACCGGCGTGCGTGTCGGTGTTTCTGCGGCACGTGGCTTCGGGCTGGCATTATCCTGTCCGGTGATTGGTGTGAGCGGTTTTGAAGCGCTGTGCCATGAAATGCAGGCCGGGGCACCGGCGCAATCTGTCCTGATTGCCCTGTCTGCTTATCGTGGTGATATTTATGCGCAGGGTTTTGATGCCGATGGTATCGCCTCCACAACGCCGCTTGCAGGCAGCGCGGCAGAGTTGCTGCCGGTTTTGCAGCAGCTTGGCGATGATTATGCACTGGCGGGTAGTGGCGCAGAGCAATTGCACGCAGGAGAGGGCAGCGAACGCCGGATTATCAGTGCATCCGCCCATGCATCCATCGGTACTTTTGCACGACTTGCGGCACAGCGTGAGGCAGGCACGCCCCCTGAGCCGCTTTATATGCGCGGGCCGGATGTGAAGCCCCAGACCGGATTTGCACTGCCCCGCCGCCAGTCGGATCAGGAGCGCGGATGATCGGTCTTCCTTTTTCGCGTCAGAGTTTTGCCTATGAATCGCTGATGCAGGCGCATTGCGCTGAGCTCGCGGATCTCCATGCACCGGCTTTCCACCATGCATGGAGCGAGGAAGATTTTGCAGGCATGCTCTCGCAAGGTAATATTTTCGGTTTTATTGCCCGTCCTGTGGGAAAGCCAAAACAGGCGGCCGGTTTTGTGCTGGCGCGTCTGGTCGCCGGTGAGGCGGAAATTCTGACCATTGCAGTGTCATCGGTTTTTCAGCGTCGTGGCATCGGACGGGATCTGATGGAAGCTGTTTTGCGCCATTTGCATCATGAGCGGGCGGAAAGTCTGTTCCTTGAGGTGGATGAGAGCAATGTGGCAGCGCAGGCGCTTTACCGGCGTCTCGGATTTATTCAGGTCGGGCAGCGGCCTGCTTATTATGAAACCGGTCACGGACGCAGCAATGCGCTGGTTTTGCGCCGGCAATTTCCGGAAACGATGAGCGTGTCATGATCGGTGCCATACGCATTGCGGTCATAATCGGCTTGTTTGTCAGTCTGGTTATTTCGCTGGTGCCGTTTCAATATCTGTTTGTCAAAGCGCGTTTGGGTTGGCAGCAATCGCTGCCGCGTTTTTTCCATCGGATTGCTGCATGGTTGCTGGGCTTTCGCGTGAAGGTAAAAGGCGAGATCGTGCAGGATCGCCCGTTACTGCTGGTCGCCAATCATGTGTCATGGAGCGATATTGTCGTTTTATCCTCCGTTGCCAATGTCTGTTTTATCGCCAAATCCGAAGTGCGCAAATGGCCGGTTTTCGGCACTTTTGCGGTTTTGCAGCGCACTGTCTTTGTTGAACGTGAGAAAAAAGGCCGGACAGCACAGCAGGCCTCGGATATTGCCCTGCGTCTGGCTGGCGGTGATGCGATGGTTCTGTTTCCGGAAGGTACAACATCGGACGGTAACCGCGTGCTGCCGTTTAAAACATCATTATTCGGCGCTGCCCATGCGGCCATCCGTGAGGCAGGCGAAGAGCAGGTGATCGTACAGCCGGTTTCAATCGCCTATACGGGTGTTCACGGAATGCCGATGGGGCGTTTTCACCGTCCGATTGCCTCATGGCCGGGCGATGTGCAACTGATGCCGCATCTCAAAGGTATTCTCAAAGAAGGCGCGATTGATGTCGAGATCCGCTTTGGTGAACCGATGCGCGTGTCTGCGGATACCAGTCGCAAGGAACTGGCACGTATCATGGAAGAACGCGTGACCACAATGCTGCAAAGTTCACTGATGGGGCGCGAAATCACCCCGTCAGCGGAAGATCAGTAAATTACCGGATTTATTTTAAGCAGGCGTGTCAGTCTTTACGACGTAAGCGCACAATAACGTCAACCCATGCGGGGCCGATATATGGTGGTATCAATCTTTACGACGTAACCGCACAATAACGTCAACATTGACGATTTCCATGCCTTCCGGAGCTTTCGGCAGGTTGCTGACGACAGGCTGGCCGGTTTCACCATCAGGAATATCGAAGACAATATTTTCGCCTTCGACAAAAAAGTGATGGTGGTCGGAAATATTGGTGTCGAAATAGGTTTTCGATCCTTCGACCGAAATAATCCGCAGCATACCGGCTTCAGTAAACTGGTGCAGCGTATTATAAACGGTGGCAAGAGAAACCGGCACGGAAGCAAAAACAGCTTCTTCATGCAGTTCTTCTGCGGAAAGATGGCGGTCGCCATGGGCGTAAATCAGGCTGGCAAGCGCAACCCGCTGACGCGTCGGTCTGAGACCGGCGATCCGAAGGCGCTCCTCAATCGAAGCGTTGCTGGCATGGGAGGAATGAATATTCATCACTGACCTGTCAGAAGCTTGAAACAAATTGGTTCAAAATTAATGCTTGAGGGCTGTTGCCCATCCTGTCACAAGATTGATATATGCGCTGAACGAATGACTGGCAATAGCTATTCCTGTATATCTTGACAGGCAAATAGTTTCTTGCAGGTGTTTTACAGCAGGAAACACTCTGTGTTAGGGGTGTGCAAAGATTTTGTCTGAGCCTGACGAATATGTTCGTTTCGGGCTGTCCAGACAACAGACAGATAAATGATTGGAGTCGGTAATGGCAGAGCAGAAGTCAAGTTACGGATATGAGGAGCTTCTCAGCTGCGCTCGCGGTGAAATGTTTGGTCCGGGCAATGCCCAGCTGCCTCTGCCGCCGATGCTGATGGTACACCGTATCACTGAAATCTCCGAAACCGGTGGCGAGTTCGACAAAGGCTATATCCGCGCTGAATATGATGTGAGCCCGGATGACTGGTATTTCCCTTGCCATTTTCAGGGCAATCCGATCATGCCTGGCTGTCTCGGCCTCGACGGCATGTGGCAGCTGACCGGCTTTTTCCTCGGCTGGCTCGGTGAGCCGGGTCGCGGTATGGCGCTGTCGACCGGCGAAGTAAAATTCAAAGGCATGGTGCGCCCGCATACCAAGCTTCTGCAATATGGTATCGACTTCAAACGCGTTATGCGCGGTCGTCTGGTTCTGGGGACAGCTGACGGCTGGCTCAAGGCAGACGGTGAAACAATTTACAAGGCAAGTGACCTGCGCGTAGGCCTGTCGAAAGACAGTGAGTCGTAAGTCGTAAAGACCGCGACGGGCATAGCCTCAAAAAGAGTATTATCCACGGGCGCGACCACATTTAATTGAAAGCTTTTATGTGGCCGCTCTCAAAATATGTAAAAGTCGCACTTATGTAACCGCGTAGCGGCATCCGCAAAACGGGGTGTCATTCAGGGAACAGTGCAAAGGAGAACGCAATGCGGCGTGTTGTCGTTACCGGAATGGGGATTGTATCCTCGATTGGCAATAATACCGAAGAGGTTCTGACCTCTTTGTTTGAGGCCAGATCGGGTATCCGGCGGGCTGAAGATCAGGCGGAACTCGGTTTTCGCTGTCAGGTCTCGGGCGCACCGCAGATTGATGTTGAAGCGCTGGTTGACCGCCGCGCAATGCGTTTTCACGGTCGCGGTACCGCATGGAACCATGTGGCCATGGATCAGGCGATTGCCGATGCAGGCCTGACCGAAGAACAGGTTTCCAACGATCGCACCGGTATCATCATGGGCTCCGGCGGCCCTTCCACCCGCACAATCGTGGATTCCGCTGATATTACCCGCGACAAAGGCCCGAAACGCGTCGGTCCTTTCGCAGTGCCGAAAGCCATGAGCTCTACCGCATCAGCCACAATGGCGACTTTCTTCAAGATCAAGGGCATTAATTATTCGATCTCCTCGGCTTGCGCGACCTCGAACCATTGTATCGGCAATGCGGTTGAGATGATCCAGTATGGCAAGCAGGACCGTATGTTTGCCGGTGGTTGTGAAGATCTCGACTGGACCTTGTCGGTGCTGTTTGACGCCATGGGCGCGATGTCTTCGAAATATAATGACACACCGGAACGTGCATCCCGCGCCTATGACAAAAACCGCGACGGTTTTGTCATTGCCGGTGGCGCCGGTGTTTTGGTGCTGGAAGATCTGGAAACTGCGCTGGCGCGCGGTGCCAAGATTTATGGTGAAGTCGTTGGCTACGGCGCGACATCAGACGGTTATGACATGGTTGCCCCGTCGGGCGAAGGCGCAGAGCGCTGCATGCGTATGGCGCTGTCAACCGTGAAGGGCAAGATTGACTATATCAATCCGCATGCCACATCGACCCCTGCTGGCGATGCACCGGAAATCGAAGCAATCCGTAAAGTCTTTGGTTCAGGCGATGCCTGCCCGCCGATTGCGGCAACCAAATCGCTGACCGGTCACTCACTGGGTGCAACCGGCGTTCAGGAAGCGATCTATTCGCTTTTGATGATGCAGAATAATTTCATCTGCGAAAGCGCACATATTGATGAGCTGGATCCGGATTTTGCGGATATGCCGATTGTGCGTAAGCGCATCGATAATGCAGAAATTAACACGGTACTGTCCAACTCCTTCGGTTTTGGTGGAACGAACGCAACGCTGGTGTTCCAGCGCTATCAGGGCTGACGGAGAGAACGTATGCAGGATTTAATGAAAGGCAAACGCGGGCTGATTATGGGTGTTGCAAACAACCATTCTCTTGCTTGGGGTATTGCCAAACATCTTGCCGATCAGGGCGCTGAGCTGGCTTTCACCTATCAGGGCGATGCTCTTGGCAAGCGCGTGAAACCATTGGCAGAGCAGGTCGGATCAGATTTCGTACTGCCTTGCGATGTGGAAGATATTGCAACCGTTGATGCGGTCTTTGACGAGATCGAGAAAAAATGGGGCAAGCTCGACTTTATCGTTCATGCCATCGGCTTCTCCGACAAAACAGAGCTGAAAGGCCGTTATGCGGATGTCACCACCCGCGAAAATTTCAGCCGGACAATGGTGATCTCTGCCTATTCCTTCACAGAAGTTGCTCAGCGTGCTGAGAAACTGATGAAAGACGGCGGTTCGATCCTCACACTGACCTATGGCGGTTCAACCCGCACCATCCCGAACTACAATGTGATGGGTGTTGCCAAGGCTGCTCTGGAAGCCATGGTGCGTTATCTGGCTGCCGATTACGGCCCGCAGAATATTCGCGTCAACGCTATTTCGGCTGGCCCTGTGCGTACACTGGCCGGTGCCGGTATCGGTGATGCACGTGCGATCTTCTCGTATCAGCGCCGCAATTCGCCGCTGCGCCGTACCGTTGATATTGATGATGTGGGCAAATCGGCAGTCTATCTGCTGTCGGATCTGTCGAGCGGTGTAACCGGTGAAGTTCACTTTGTGGATTCAGGTTACAACATCG
>NZ_ANNO01000305.1:0-1480 GCF_000409565.1 Pseudochrobactrum sp. AO18b | reverse complement strand
TTTTTTTTGTGATTTATTTTAACGCAGTTTCGGACGGTTCGTAGCGGGACAAGAAAATAGTCCAGTGAACTATTTTCCCCGCGAAGGCGGTTCCCACTTTTCCTGAAACTGCTTTATTTTCGTGCTTCGATGACTTTGAAGCCGTCTTTATCAGTGAGCGGCATGACCTGCCGGAAATGCTGTTTCAAGACAGCCTCATAAGGAAGCTGGCGATTTGCCACCATCAGGAAACGTCCGCCGGATTTAAGGCGTTTGGCAGCAGCTGTGATAAAGCTTTGGCCGAGCGAAATATCCGTGTTGCGACCGGTATGAAACGGCGGATTGCTGATGACCGTGTCGTAAATCTCTGTCATCGGCTCGGAAGCGACGTCATGCCAGTAATAGTGCAGAGGTACTGAACTGTTGAGTTCAGCCAGATTGCTTTTGGCAATTTCCAGTGCCTCAAAATCCGCTTCATAAAGATCAATACGGCTGATCTTGGCCGGATTGTCGAGACAGGCGGCGCTGAGATAACCCCAGCCAGCCCCCAAATCCGCGACATGACCGAAGGCGATGTTTTTGAGATGCGGCACCAGCAGAGCAGAACCTTTGTCGGCTTCGCCATGGGAGAACATGCCTGCTTTCGTCCAGAAACGCCCGTCTACGCGTTTTTGCTCCGGAATGAGGCTTTGTGTGATCTCGGTATCAATCGCCTCAGGGCGCGCCAGCCAATAGGCTACAGCATGGTTTTTGGACAGGCGGTCGATGGAAGCTGAAATCTGGTCGCTGCGCTTGCGGAAACTGTCAATGCCAAGCTTCTTGTCACCGGCGATAATAATCAAGCCGCCGGCTTTGACTTGGGTCAGCAATGTCGCCAGCCATTCTTCATTGCGGCCGCGATGTTTGCCGAGCAAAATCATACCGCCGTCATAGGTCTCATTTTCGCTGATCTGCGGCGTAACATGAAATCCGGCTTTATTGAGCGCCAGCCATTCCGGTCTCAATGGCTGAATACAATGCAGTGCCTGTTTCCACTCTGTGCTGAGTGTCGTGTCGGCACTGATGCCGAAGCAGAGATATTTTTCTCCCGGCTGCGGCAGATCAAGTGTTTCATTCTCAAAGGGCAGAAAGAGGGTGTTTTGGGCGCCGGTAATCATAAAATTTCTTTGGTCTTTTCTACCTGAGAAGGATGACAGTAGGTGGTTTCTGGCAGATATTATATTGAACTTATTATCGGTTAAAGTTTCAAACTATCTGTAATGCTGTGTTGCTCGCGGGGGAGTAGTACTATGGCGCGCAAATGTTGTCAGCCGCAATGTTTTGCAACTTGTCTGCCGCAACATCAGGCGCGCTTGTTGCAACTGAATGAGATGATTTCACAGGCCCATAAAAGCAAACAGAGTTTCTTTGCCTATTTGCTGACTATGGCTGTCAGTGAGGCACAGGCAATTACCGATTGTGCCCATCAGGAGGCTTGGCTGCAAAAGGGCATAAAAGCTGA
>NZ_ANNO01000304.1:0-2419 GCF_000409565.1 Pseudochrobactrum sp. AO18b | reverse complement strand
TTTTGTGGGGGGGGCTTTTTGAAACTCGAAATCAGCTTATTCAGCTGCGGTTTCTTCTTTCTTCTCGGCAACGATTTCCTTGCCGGTTTCCTGATCAACGACTTTCATCGACAGGCGCACTTTACCGCGCTCATCAAAGCCCATCAGTTTAACCCAGACCTTCTGGCCTTCCTTAACCACATCAGTGGTCTTGGCAACGCGGTCTGCAGCCAGCTGCGAGATATGTACCAGACCATCGCGCGGGCCGAAGAAGTTTACGAATGCCCCGAAGTCAGCAGTTTTAACAACTGTACCTTCGTAGATTTCGCCGATTTCCGGTTCAGCAACAATGGAGTGGATCCATTTCTTCGCTGCTTCGATTTCCTTGGCGGAAGAAGAAGCAATTTTGACTGTGCCGTCATCTTCGATGTTGATTTTGGCACCGGTCTTTTCAACGATTTCGCGGATAACTTTACCGCCGGAACCGATAACATCACGGATTTTGTCGGTCGGAATGTTCATCACTTCGATGCGTGGTGCAAATTCACCGAGTTCAGCGCGGGCGCCGGACAGTGCTTTCGCCATTTCACCGAGAATGTGAACACGGCCGCCTTTAGCCTGTTCCAGAGCGGTTTTCATGATCTCTTCGGTAATACCGTCGATCTTGATGTCCATCTGCAGAGCAGTGATACCGTTTTCAGTACCGGCTACCTTGAAGTCCATATCGCCGAGGTGATCTTCGTCACCAAGGATATCGGAAAGAACTGCAAAACGGTCACCTTCTTTGATCAGACCCATAGCAATACCGGCTACAGGACGGGTCAGAGGCACACCGGCATCCATCAGTGCCAGCGAGGTGCCGCATACGGTTGCCATGGAGGACGAACCGTTGGATTCAGTGATTTCAGAAACTGCACGCAGAGTGTACGGGAACTGTTCTTTAGCAGGCAGCATCGGATGGATTGCGCGCCATGCCAGTTTGCCGTGACCGATTTCACGACGGCCTGGTGAGCCCATACGACCGGTTTCACCAACGGAATATGGCGGGAAGTTGTAGTGCAGCAGGAAGGATTCTTTCTGCAGGCCAGCCAGAGTGTCGATGAACTGTTCATCTTCACCGGTACCCAGTGTTGCAACAACGATTGCCTGTGTTTCACCGCGGGTAAACAGAGCCGAACCGTGTGTGCGTGGCAGAACGCCAACTTCGGATACGATCTGACGAACGGTTACCAGATCGCGGCCGTCGATGCGGCTGCCGGTATCCAGAATGTTCCAGCGAACGATTTTAGCCTGCAGCGATTTGAAAACAGTACCGATCTGCTCAGCAGTATATTCGGTTGTTTCCGCATCTTCCGGCAGGAAGTGCGCTTTAACTTTAGCTTTGGCAGCATCAACAGCGGTATAACGAGCCTGCTTGTCGATGATTTTGTAAGCTGCACGCAGATCATCTTCAATGATTGCCAGCATTGCGGCTTCAGGAGCCGACAGGTCTTCCGGCTGGAAGTCACGTGGTTCTTTTGCAGCAACTTCAGCAAGGCTGATGATTGCATCGATAACAGGCTGGAAGCCTTTCTGACCGAAAACAACAGCGCCGAGCATGACTTCTTCAGAAAGTTCCTGCGCTTCGGATTCAACCATCAGAACAGCATCACTGGTACCGGCAACAACCAGATCCAGTTTGGATTCAGCCATTTCGTCGAGATGCGGGTTCAGAACATATTCGCCGTTGATGTAGCCAACGCGCGAACCACCGATCGGGCCCATGAAAGGTACGCCGGAAAGGGTGAGCGCAGCGGAAGCGGCAACCATCGACAATACGTCCGGATTATTTTCCAGATCATGCTGAATAACGGTGATAACAACCTGTGTGTCGTTCTTATAGCCATCAGCAAACAGCGGACGGATCGGACGGTCGATCAGGCGGGAAACCAGAGTTTCGTTTTCGCTCGGACGGCCTTCACGCTTGAAATAGCCGCCAGGAATACGACCGGCTGCATAGGCTTTTTCCTGATAGTTTACAGTCAGAGGGAAAAAGTCCTGACCCGGCTTTGGCTCCTTGGCCGAAACGACAGTGGCCAGCACCATTGTTTCACCGTAAGTGGCGATAACCGCGCCGTCTGCCTGACGGGCGACTTTGCCGGTTTCGAGAATGAGCGGACGGCCGCCCCATTCGATTTCAACTTTATGAGTGTTGAACATATCTTGTCCTTGGTTTGGAATATTTATGTTCTGCGCTGATGTCAGCGCATGTAATATTCCGGTTTGGAACAGGGAGCGGGCAAGACAACAAGAAGCTCGGATAAGGACGAGCTGCCTGCAATCCTGCCTGCGGAACCTGTTCAATACAGTTCCATATCGGGCTTTTACGACAGTATTGTTAAAGCCCTGCTGCATTTTTCCCGTTTTGGCGCTTACACGCACGGAGAATGCATTATTGTAT
>NZ_ANNO01000303.1:0-2161 GCF_000409565.1 Pseudochrobactrum sp. AO18b | reverse complement strand
GAAAACCGTTACGGGTTTTCGCCGGATGATGCGCTTAGCGGCGCAGGCCGAGACGGCCGATCAGGTTCTGATAGCGCGCTTCGTCAACACCTTTGAGGTAGTCGAGCAGGTTGCGGCGCTGAGAAACCATTTTCAGAAGACCACGACGGGAATGGTTGTCATTCTTGTGGCCTTTGAAGTGACCGGTCAGGTTGGAAATGCGTTCCGAAAGAACGGCTACCTGTACTTCAGGAGAACCGGTATCGCCTTCTTTGGTTGCATATTCTTTGATAAGAGCCTGTTTGCGTTCAGCAGTAATCGACATCGGAATGTCCTTTTTGTTTAAGAGGAGAAATGTCGCCCGTGGCCAAGATGTCGTCCAGCCGGGGCCGTTTACTTCAGTTCTGTACAGTCAGCATTGATTAATGCCTTATACGGAACCTGATGATCATATAATCGAAACTGTGGCTTATTTCCAGACACATTTCAAAAAAGCCTGCAATGCAGGCTTTTTAATAAAATGCGCTAAGCTGTAATCGCTAGAGCGGTTTACGTTTATGTTGAATCGCAGTGCTCGCTCTAGATTCTTTAGTTTGTCGCATTATCCCGACGTCAAGTTGATCCAACTTGACTGTGAAATGCTCTAGTTTAATAAGTGAAAACGCGTTTCGGCTTGAACATACCTTGTTCGATGTAACCGATAGCCAGCAAACGGTTTTTGTGATTGGCACAAACCTCATCGGCTTCCAGCGGTGCATCGCGACCGCGTAAGATGACCGGATTGCCCATGCGCACACGGTGAGCCTGATCGTCGGACAAGGCAACCTGTACCAGATCTTCCAGCGCTGCACCGGTATCAATGATAAAATCATCAAGGGCTGAGAAATCACGCGGTGCAACAGGTGCAGGTTCCGCATCTTCATCATCAGATTTCGGCGGCAGCGGCGGCCATGCGGCTTCAAGCTCTGCAAGCGTCACGAAGTCATCTTCGTTGAAAGGTGCAACTTCCAGACGGCGCAGTTCCGCAATATGACCGAGGCAGCCGAGATCGCGTCCCATATCGCGGGCGAGCGAGCGCACATAAGTGCCTTTACCGCATTCAACTTCAAACACGGCCTGTCCGGCTTCGTTGATTTCCACCAGCTCAAGTTGAAAAATTTCAACTTCACGGGAAGGAATAGCAACTGTTTCACCACCGCGTGCCAGATCATAGGCACGTTCACCGTCAATTTTAATGGCGGAGAATTGCGGTGGGGTCTGCTGAATAGTACCAATATAATTTGGCAAAAGCGCCAGAATATCGTCTTCTGTGGGACGCTTATCAGAGGTTTTGGTGACAGGGCCTTCCAGATCATCCGTGGAGCGTTCTTCGCCCCAGGTCACGGTGAAGGAATAGATTTTCGTGCCGTCCATCACGTAAGGTACGGTTTTGGTGGCTTCGCCCAGAGCAATCGGCAACATGCCGGAGGCAAGCGGATCAAGCGTACCGGCATGACCGGCCTTTTCAGCACTGAAAAGCCATTTGATTTTGGAAACGGCCTCGGTTGAGCCCATGCCTTTCGGCTTGTCAAAAATCACCCATCCGGAAACCGGACGGCCTTTTTTCTTACCTCTGCGTGCCATCAGCCGTTATTCTCGTTATCTTTATGTGTTTCTGTGTCGGATTCATCGCTGTCATCCTGCTGCAGATCACGCGCAACTTCCGGCGAGCGCAGCAGAGCATCAATCTTGGCAAAATTGTCGAAACTGGTATCCGGACGAAAGCGGAATTCCGGCATATATTTCATCTGACGCAATTGCGGTGCAACGCGACCACGCAAAAACTTTGCATGGCTTGCCAGTGCTTTAATAACAGTCTGCACATCTGTATTGCCGACGATGCTGATAAAGCATGTCGCAATTTTCAAGTCAGGCGACATGCGCACTTCGGTGATGGAAACTACGGTATTATTCAGAACATCGTCACGGATTTCGCCGCGTGACAGCACCTGAGCCACGGCATGACGAACCTGCTCGCCGACGCGCAACTGACGCTGTGATGGTCCTGTGGAAGAAAAACGGGACATGGGGACTCCAAAATCTGAGCCAAATATCGGTCGGCAACTGTACAAATTGCATGATTGCGGAAAAGCCTGCGCGGCTTTCATCCTGTTCACAATCAGACTGATACAGCCTGACAATT
>NZ_ANNO01000302.1:0-2026 GCF_000409565.1 Pseudochrobactrum sp. AO18b | reverse complement strand
CTGCTTTGCTGATTACAGCGTACGCGTGATCATCTCAACGCGGAACGCTTCGATGATGTCGCCTGCGCGTACATCTTCGTAGTTTTCAAATGCCATACCGCATTCCTGACCCATCGGCACTTCGGCAACTTCGTCCTTGAAGCGCTTGAGTGTCTTGAGCTTGCCTTCGTGGATAACCACGTTGTCGCGGATAAGGCGTACACCGGCGCCACGCTCGACTTTACCGTCAACAACACGGCAACCGGCAACTTTACCGACTTTGGTGATGTTGAAGACTTCAAGAATTTCAGCGTTACCGATGAAGGTTTCACGACGTTCTGGCGGCAGAAGACCGGACATCGCTGCTTTCACATCATCAATCAGATCATAGATGATGTTGTAGTAGCGGATTTCGATACCCTGCTGTTCGGCGGCATCACGAGCCTGTTTGTTGGCGCGGACGTTGAAGCCGATGATGGCAGCATTTGATGCTTCAGCCAGCGAGATATCGCTTTCTGTGATACCACCGGCACCCGAATGCACGATGCGTGCGCGGACTTCATCAGTGCCGAGCTTGTCGAGAGAAGCGATAATCGCTTCAACCGAACCCTGCACGTCACCCTTGATAACCAGCGGGAACTCTTTGAGACCGCTCGACTGCAGATTAGACATCATCTGCTCAAGGGAACCGCGCGAGCCTGCCTGACGGGCAACGGCCTTATCGCGGGCAAGACGCTGACGATATTCAGAAATTTCGCGCGCCTTGGCTTCGTTGGCAACAACCGCAAAGCGGTCACCAGCCTGCGGAGTGCCGGACAGACCGAGAATTTCCACCGGCATTGCAGGGGAGGCTTCTTTCACATGGTCGCCATGGTCATTGACGAGGGCGCGAACGCGACCCCATGCACTGCCGGCGATGATGATTTCACCCGGATGCAATGTACCCTTCTGAACCAGAACGGTTGCAACCGCACCGCGACCGCGGTCAAGCTGAGCTTCAATAACCACACCTTCAGCTGTACGCTCAGGATCGGCTTTAAGATCAAGAATTTCAGCCTGCAACAGAACGGCTTCAAGCAGCTTGTCGAGGTTGATTTTGTTCTTGGCGGAAACTTCCACATCAAGCACTTCACCGCCCATGGTTTCCACGAACACATCGTGTTGCAGCAGGGCATTACGTACTTTTTGCGGATCAGCGGTCGGCTTATCGATCTTGTTGATCGCCACGATGATCGGAACACCGGCTGCTTTGGCGTGGTTGATCGATTCAATCGTCTGCGGCATCACGCTGTCATCAGCGGCAACCACCAGAATGGCGATATCGGTTGCCTGCGCACCACGGGCACGCATCTGCGTAAAGGCCGCGTGACCAGGCGTATCGATAAAGGTGATTTTCTGGCCGTTCTGTTCAACCTGATAAGCACCGATATGCTGGGTAATACCACCGGCTTCACCCGATACCACATTTGCCTGACGAATTGCATCGAGCAGCGAGGTCTTACCATGGTCAACGTGACCCATAATGGTAACAACCGGCGGACGCGGCAGCATTGCGCTGAGATTGTCTTCCACGTTGAAGATACCTTCTTCAACGTCGGATTCCGCAACACGCTTAACGGTATGGCCGAATTCTTCCGCGATCAGCTGTGCCAGATCGGAATCGATCACATCGCCCGGCTTCATCATCTGCCCCTGTTTCATCAGGTATTTGATGATGTCCACGGCACGTTCCGTCATACGCTGTGCCAGTTCCTGAATGGTAATGGTTTCAGGAATAGTCACTTCACGGGAGATCTTTTCACGGACTTCCTGCATCTGCGAGCGCTTGAACTTTTCCTGACGGCGACGCATAGCCGAAAGCGAACGCGAACGGCCTTCGTCTTCCAGATTGCTGTTCAGGGTCAGTTTGCCGCGACGGCGATCTTCTTCAGCCTTGGTCGGCTTCGTAGCGCGCACTTCCGGCTTCGCAGGTACGTTACGACGTACGCCTGCACCACCACGACGATCATCATCATCATCATTCTGCGGCTTGCGGTTCAGAACCTGC
>NZ_ANNO01000301.1:0-480 GCF_000409565.1 Pseudochrobactrum sp. AO18b | reverse complement strand
TGTCGGCCAGCGGTGCTTCAGCATTAATATCGCGCGGGGCAGGTGCGCCGCCGGTGCGGTTGTAGCCGCCCTGATTTGGACGGTTCTGACCGGCAGGGCCACGGTTCTGGCCGCCAGAGCGATCACCCGAAGGACGATCGCCGCTTGGACGTGCAGCAGCAGGACGCACAGGTGCAGCCGGTTCGCGCTTGCGTGCTTCAGCTTCGGCTTTAGCCTTGGCTTCAGCTTCTGCCTTGCGGCGTGCATCTTCTTCAGCCTGACGGCGCTCAGATTCCAGACGCTCGATTTCACGGCGCTTTTCTTCTTCTGCGCGGCGGATAGCTTCTGCTTCTGCGCGTTTGCGATCTTCCGCATCACGGATTACCGCATCCTGAAGGGCGCGGCGACGTGCATCCATTTCCGAAGAGGACAGGGTGTTCAACACCATACCCGGACGGTCATTGGAACGGTTGCGCTGTTCATTGCGGCCACCCGGACGGG
>NZ_ANNO01000300.1:0-6406 GCF_000409565.1 Pseudochrobactrum sp. AO18b | reverse complement strand
ACCGGCCGGACGATTGCCCGCAGGGGCACCCGGACGGGGTGTAGCAGCCGGTGCTGCCGGACGGGCAGCAGCAGGCGCTGCAGGTTTAGGTGCAACAGGTTTTGCAACTGCGGCTTCTACAGGCTTGGCAGCCTGCGGAGCAACCGGTGCGCTTTCTGTTTTTGCAACAGGCGCAGCAGTTTCTGTAACAGGTGCAGGCTTAGGCGCATCTGCAATCACGGCCGGCTTTTCAGCAACCGGAGCAGGAGCAGCTTGTGCCGGTGTCGGAGCCGGTGCAACTGGCTGAACAGGAGCCGGAGCGGCTGCAGCTTCAGGTTTTTCGTCAGGACGGGTAAACTTACGTTTTTTCGTCTCAACAACAACCGACTTGCTGCGTCCGTGGCTGAAATTTTGCCGTACAGTGCTCTGTTCGACTCCTGGCCGCTTGATGGTCAGCGTCTTTTTTGTGTCGACGCTCAGCGTCTTGTCGTCGTTTGAATTACTGTCGCTCATTCTGATTCCGTTTCCTTCGCAGCAGTGGCTGCCAGATTTTCCAAGTTCGCTGCGCTCTCGCCGCGATATTTATGCAGCTGAAGCGCCCGCGTGACGAACCCGGTTGCTGCCGTTCCTTCAATCACGGCGGCATGTATTACATTTCCGCCGCCAAATGCCAAATCCATTTCATCCCCTGTAAAAAGGGAATAGGCTTTTATATCTGCTCCGGTTGCCATCTTCCTCGCATGACGCGCCTGATCCAGCTTTCGGATGCCGTCGGGAGCCGCTGTTGTCGCATGAAGCACCATTGTAACGCGGCCGGTACGCACAGCAGAATCAACTTTCGCCGATCCTGTCACCACAGCACCGGACTTTCTGGCCAGTGCTAGACTGCCCAGCGCGGATTTTGTCAATAGCCTGTCGACCAGAGAGCCCAAATCCGCCGGCACCGAAACTTGCGTTTTCAGTGCGCGGGGCAGCAGTTTGCGTTTAACCGCTTCATCAACAATATGCCGTTCTGCTTTAATCCAGCATCCGCGTCCGGGTAAATTGCGCTTCAGATCCGGTACAACACTACCGTCGGGTGCAGCCACAAACCGGATGAGATCTACAGCCGGGCCGCTCTCGCGCGTAACAATACAGGTCCTGTCGTTTTTATCCGGTTTCAACCAGAACTCCACTTCGCTCGAAAACAGCGCCGGTGGAGAGGAACTGTTTTCTACTTTAATATGAGTGCAAGGGCAAGAAGCCCTGCAATATGTGTGCGCAAGACAGCCGTAAACCGAGCGGTTCCGGCTGTATGCAGTTTGTCGGAAAACAGGCCTGTATCAAAAAAGCTGACACAGGCATTATTTCCGTTTTTATGACGCAATTTCGGACGGAAAACCGGTTTCCACTTTTCCTGAAATTGCTGTAGATGCCGATGCGCGGACATCAAAATCCGCCCGCGCGAGCGGCAGTTGCAAGATGCTGATTAAGCATCTGCCTGCTCTTCATCAACGCCTGTCGAAGCCAGTTCATTGGCAGCTTCTTCCAGCTGATCTTCTGTAATCCAGCCTGCTTTAAGGCGGGCTGCGAGAACCATCTGCTCTGCGTCTGTGCGGGAAACTTCAAACGGTGTCAGAACACCGGCATGAGTAACAGTTTCGCCGTCTTTACGCTCGCGCCAGCCCACGAGATCATCTACCGCATAACCGGCAAAATCATCCATGGTCTTCACGCCGTCTTCACCGACTGCAACAAGCATTGCACTGGTCAGACCCGGTACATCGCGCAATTCGTCGCTGACGCCCAGTTCAAGACGACGATCATTCAGATCGCTTTCGAGACGATCCAGATATTCTTTCGCACGATCCTGAATTTCGGCAGCAGTATCAGCATCGAAACCATCGATCGAGGCGATTTCGTCGCTTTCGACATAGGCGATTTCTTCAACCGAACCGAAACCTTCGGAAGCCAGAACCTGACCAACCATTTCATCCACATTCAGCGCTTCCATGAACAAAGCAGAGCGTTCTGTGAATTCTTTCTGGCGACGTTCGGATTCTTCGTTTTCCGTCATAATATCGATGTCCCAGCCGGTCAGCTGCGAGGCAAGGCGCACATTCTGACCGCGGCGGCCGATGGCCAGCGACAGCTGATCATCAGGTACTACAACTTCGATACGTTCTGCATCTTCATCCAGAACAACCTTGGCCACTTCCGCAGGCTGCAAGGCGTTAACGATGAAAGTCGCTGCATCCGGCGACCAAGGAATAATGTCGATCTTTTCGCCCTGCAATTCGCCGACAACGGCCTGAACGCGGGAACCGCGCATACCAACGCAGGCGCCGACAGGATCAATCGAGCTGTCACGGGACACAACGGCCATTTTGGCGCGCGAACCCGGATCACGGGCAACCGATTTGATTTCGATAATGCCGTCGTAGATTTCCGGCACTTCCATGGTGAAGAGTTTCGCCATGAATTGCGGATGGGTACGCGACAGGAATACCTGCGGGCCGCGTTGTTCGCGACGGACATCATAGACATAAGCGCGGATGCGGTCGCCGTAGCGGAATGCTTCACGCGGGATCAGTTCATCGCGGCGGACAATGGCTTCACCGCGGCCGAGATCAACAACCACATTGCCATATTCAACGCGCTTGACAGTACCGTTGATGATTTCACCCAGACGGTCTTTGAATTCGTCATACTGGCGGTCACGCTCAGCTTCGCGCACTTTCTGTACGATTACCTGTTTGGCGGACTGGGCAGCAATACGGCCGAAATCCATTGGCGGCAGCTGGTCGGCAAGGAAATCGCCTACTTGTGCATCCGGATTGCGTTCACGTGCGGATTCCAGAGCGATCTGTGTGGCGTAATCTTCTACAGTTTCAACCACTTCAAGCAGACGCTGCAGCTTGATTTCACCGCTCTTGGAATTGATATCCGCGCGGATATTGGTTTCCAGACCATAACGGGAGCGGGCAGCTTTCTGAATGGCATCGGCCATCGCTGCAATCACGATCTCGCGGTCAATGGATTTTTCGCGCGCAACCGCATCAGCGATCTGAAGAAGCTCTAGCCTGTTTGCACTGACTGCCATTGGTCTCTCCTTGGTGCAGCACCCGTTTTTTGCTTCTGGGTGCGAAAGCTTTTTTGTTTTGTCGCATTATCATGACAAGCAAATGAAGTCATTCGCCCGTGAAATGCTTAGTTGTCTTTATCGCTCTCCGGAGCATCGGCATTGCCGCTGTCCAGATTGAATTCATCACTCAATTCGTCGCCCGGAATACGGCCTTCGCGCAGAGCTTTGTCTTTGCGCAGCGCATCACGGATCAGATCATCGGTCAGGATCAGTCTTGCATCAGCGATCAGCTCAAAAGGAATTGTGGTCTGAGCTTCCGCGCCGTAAGTGGCCTGATCGGTTTCGAGAGTGACAGTCTCAGCTTCAACCTTGATGATGCGTCCGCGGAATTTTTTGCGGCCTTCATGGATCAGCGAGGTTTCAAGTTTGGCAATATGACCCTGCCAGTTGGAAAAGTCAGATTTGCGCACCATCGGGCGGTCAATGCCCGGTGAGGAAATTTCAAGGTGATATTTGCCGTCAATCGGATCTTCAACATCGAGAACCGGAGAAACGGTACGGCTGACAATTTCGCAATCTTCAACGGTCATGGTGCCGTCCGGACGCTCAGCCATAATCTGCAGGGTGAGGCCGTTGAGGCCGGAAAGACGCACGCGCACAAGACGGAAACCCGCAGCATTAATCGCAGGTTCGATCAGCGATGCCACTTTTGCATCAATACCCGTTTCACGGATAATGCGTGGTTCATCCTGTGTCGCGTCAAGCGCTGTAATGATCTGGTCCTGTTGTGTTTGTTCGTTCACCCTGTATTCCTTAAAATACGTGCAATAGGATTTCCGGTGGCAGTCTGCTCAGTTTTCAGTGTGTACCAAACAAAAAAGAGCGGGACCGGTGGGACCCACTCTTGTTCTACCGACCAAGAATTTGAGGCAACTATACAGAAAAAAGCCGCCTGTGACAAGCCTTGTCCTTGAGGACGAATTATCGTCTGATAAAGGTAAGGTAAGCAGCCTGACGGCCTTCACGGAAAGCTTTGGCTTCATAGCGTGTACCCGGCCATGCTTCATAAGGTGTATGCCAGTCGGCAGCACTTTGTGCCTGCCATTCAAATGCACCATGGTCGTGGCAATGTTGCAGCGTCCAGTTGACATATGTATCAATGTCGGAGGCAAAACGGAACAAAGCGCCGGGTTTCAGCACGCGGGCGAAACGGCTGAGGTTTTTCTGGCTGACAAAACGGCGCTTCCAATGTTTCTTTTTCGGCCACGGATCAGGATAAAACAGATCAATGCCGTCGAGCGATGCATCCGGTAGCCAGTCCAGCACCAGTGTGGCATCGTCATCATAAAGACGCAGGTTTGGCAGCGGATTGGCATCCTGTGCGCCAAGCATTTTCGCCATACCGTTGACGAAAGGCTCAACACCGATGAAACCGGCTTCCGGTTTGCGGGTGGCTTCATGCACCAGATGTTCACCACCGCCGAAACCGATTTCCATACGCACTTTGGAAACATCGGCCATAAACAGCGTGCGCAGATCCTGCGGCGCAGGGCTAAGGAGATCGAGTTTGAGCTGCGGCAACAGGTCTTCGCGCAGAAAACGCTGATGCGGGCGCAAAGGTTTGCCGTTACGGCGGCCATAAAAAGCTTCCGTCGCACGTGAGCCGCGTGGCTGTTGTTCAGAGGACTCTGCGCTCATGGCTTCATCCTTGAGGTCACAGTTGCGTTCAGTATCAGACATCGGCACGTTTCTTTATGGTTCAGATAATCGGAATAAGCCGCTTTACACATAATCAGCGACGGAAAGTCTACTGATTTTTGTGTGGCTGTTAAAGAAACAGGGCACCATGAGAGAAACATGGTGCCCTGAAATCCGGAATATGGAGAATGAAATCAGACCTTAAGCGCAGCTTTCAGTGCTTTGACCAGATCTGTCTTTTCCCAGGAGAAAGAGCCGTCGCGACCGGCTTTGCGGCCGAAATGGCCATAGGATGCGGTCTTGGCATAGATCGGTTTGTTAAGGTCGAGATGTTTGCGGATACCGGTTGGCGACAGATCCATGACCTGACGCAACGCTGTTTCCACATCGCTCTCGGCGACTTTGCCGGTGCCATGCAGGTCAACATAGACCGAGAGCGGCTGGGCAACGCCGATCGCATAGGACAGCTGAATGGTGCAACGGTCGGCAAGACCGGCAGCAATCACATTCTTGGCCAGATAACGCGCGGCATAGGCTGCGGAGCGGTCAACCTTGGTCGTGTCCTTGCCGGAGAATGCGCCGCCGCCATGCGGGGCTGCACCGCCGTAAGTATCAACAATGATCTTACGTCCGGTCAGACCGGCATCACCGTCCGGTCCGCCGATGACGAATTTACCGGTTGGATTGATGTACCAGTTGCAGTTCGCAGCAATCGGCAGATCACCGAGCGCTTCACGGATTACCGGCTCAACGACCTGACGGACTTTCGCGGAATCCCATGAAGCATCCAGATGCTGGGTCGATAACACGATCTGTGTGACTTCCGCAGGCTTGCCATCGGCATAGCGCACTGTGACCTGACTTTTGGCATCAGGGCCGAGCTTGCCATAGTCGCCTTCGCCTTTGTGGCGGGCGGCGGAGAGCAGCTCAAGAATTTTATGGGCATAATAAATTGGTGCCGGCATCAGATCCGGTGTTTCGCGGCAGGCATAACCGAACATAATGCCCTGATCGCCCGCACCTTCTTCACCCTGACGGTCGGCAGCATTATCAACGCCCTGCGCAATATCCGCCGATTGCGGATGCAGCAGCACGTCGATTTTCACATTGCGCCAGTTGAAGCCTTCCTGTTCATAGCCGATTTCACGGATGGCTTTGCGGGCAGCGGAACGGAAGCGGGAAGGGTTGATCTGCTTATGACCTTTGGCATCGAGCAGAATTTCACCGGCTTTGTCTTTTTTCAGGAATGTGTCCGGCACACGCACTTCACCGGCAATCACGACGCGGTTGGTAGTGGCAAGGGTTTCACAGGCAATACGTACAGACCACGGATCAACACCGGTTTTACGTGCTTCCTTGTAGATCATGTCTACGATTTCATCGGAAATACGATCGCAAACCTTATCCGGATGACCTTCGGATACCGATTCACTGGTGAAAAGATATGAACTGCGTGACACGGGAAACCCCTCTTGAAAATCTGCGGAGCATTGTACTCTCCGGAGAAACAGTTGCTTTCAGCATTGTGCATTTCTGCGCACGAACTGCTGATAATTCATTGCGCGCCGTTTTCAAACCGTTTCAGGCCGCTTTCAGAAAAGCCTGTCTGCCACGGAATGAAAGTGAAGCAATCGCTCTATAAAGAAATCAGACGTTATTTGCGCG
>NZ_ANNO01000299.1:0-2359 GCF_000409565.1 Pseudochrobactrum sp. AO18b | reverse complement strand
GCATGTGTTTATGTGCGAGATTTAACGCAAGAAGCTGCCAAATTGTCGCATTAAGCGCCTGCTATAATGCGACAAAACAATAGGATAGGGCAGTTTCAGGGATTCTGTTTTTACCGAATTCGCGCCTCTGGCGCTTCAGAGATTAATCATCATCATTGGCAAGGGTTTTTACCAGATCAATGATTTTACGGCGCACTTTCGGATCAGTGATTTTTGTAAAATAACGTGTCAGCTGCACGCCTTCATTTGTCTGAAGAAAATCAACAACATAGGTTGTTTCATTATCTTCCGCAAAACCGCCGTTCTGCTGTCCTGCCTGTTCCGGTGCATCTTCAAAAAAGAAGGCAACCGGTACACTCAAAATGGATGAAATGGCTTGCAGGCGGCTGGCACCGACGCGGTTGGTGCCTTTTTCATATTTTTGAATCTGCTGGAAGGTAATACCGAGATTTTCACCGAGTTTTTCCTGACTGAGGCCAAGCATGTTCCGGCGCAACCGGATGCGGCTGCCCACATGAACATCAATGGGATTGGGTTTCTTTTTATTCTCAGTCATTCACAAATGCTCCTCGCTTATGCGAGCTTTCCTTGATGAAAAATGGTTTGCTTAAATCAGCATATTTTTCGGAGAATTATAGGGTTCATCTGAAATTTCATCAGTTTCATGTGTATATCATAACATCAAAAATATGATGTCAACCGAAACGCTCGGTACGGATGGCATGTAAACCACATGAAATTACGAGCAAGATGAACAGAAGTGTGAAGAACTGTGTTTCTCCTGCCGGTTTGCGCCAAAAGCCTGTCGCTTTTGGTGGCAGACGGCCATCAATAAATCCGACTTCATTCAGGTTGAGATGTTTGGTGATTCGACCGTAAGAATCGGTAATTGCTGAAATACCGTTATTGGCTGCACGCAGCAAAGGCAGTCCCTGTTCTACGGCGCGCAATTGCGCCTGCCGGAAATGCTGATAAGGCCCCGGTGTATTGCCGTACCATGCGTCATTGGTAATATTGATGATCGCATCAACACTCTTGCCCTGATAGCCAAGCTCGGACGGAAAAATCGCCTCATAGCAGATCAAAGGCAGCAGGGTCAGGCTCGGGCTGACATTGAGGGCATGGCGCGCCGGTGCTGCGGTAAAGCCGCCGGGTAATTCCACCACTTCCTGCATACCGACAGAGCGCAGCAGACCTTCCAGCGGCAGATATTCACCGAATGGTACAAGATGCACTTTGTCGGCAGTTGCGGTCACCTGACCGGCGGCATTCACCGCGAAAATACTGTTATAATAGGCGGAGAGATCCTCTCCCTCACCACGCACCGCTCCGGCCAGCAGCATTTGATTCGGCTGAAGTGCCTTGCCGATGGCACTCAAGGCTTCTTCGACTTGTGGCAGCACATAGGGAACGGAGGTTTCCGGCCAGATAATCACATCAGGCACCGGCTGGCCATTGGCAGGCGGGCGGGTACTGAGATCAAGATGCTTGTCGAAAATCGCGCGGCGCAACTGATTATCCCATTTGGCATCCTGTGCAATGGAGGCCTGAACCAAGCGGATAACAGGTGCATCAGCGCCTTGCTCTGACAAGACCGGTGCCTGCTGTAAGCGCCATGCGCCATAACCGGCATGGGCAATCAGCAAGGCGCTGGCGGCAATTAATCCGCTGCGCCAGCCATAGCGCTGTCGCTTGTCGCCAAACAACAGAGCGGGCATGGCGAAAATCACCACAGCCAGAATATTCATGCCATAGAGACTGGTAATCGTAACCGACTGCATCAGCAATGGTGTCGGCATCAGCATATAGCCGAGCGCATTCCAAGGAAAACCGGTGAGAATGAAAGCGCGCAGCCATTCTGTAACGCCGAGTGCGATGGCCAGCACCAGAATACGGATGAGACCTGCCCCCCAGAAAACCCGTGCAAATGCCGCAGCAAAAGCGAAGAAAAATGCCAGAAAGGCAGGCAGGCCGAGAATAGCGAATGGTAATGCCCAGGCGAAATTTTCGGCATCCACCAGCAATGCCATGCCGATCCACCAGAGACCGGCGAGAAAATAGCCGAAACCAAACAACCAGCCGGTGCGAAAAGCAGGGAGCAGGCGCTTCCATCCGGTTGCGGTTGTTGTACCCGAACTGTCAATCAGCAGCACTAGCAGCGGAAAACCGATAAATCCGGCGGGCAAAAAATCAAAAGGCGGCAATGCCAGCGTGACACTTGCACCGGCGAGAATGGTCAGGAGCGCTTTACGCCAGCCGGTGAGGTTTTCAGTCAGGCGGAGATAAAGGCTGCTCACTATATTCGGTCTCTCAATGGGGATAAGGCTGTAAGTATAAAGTGCAGAGCGAGTTTTGCGGG
>NZ_ANNO01000298.1:0-4316 GCF_000409565.1 Pseudochrobactrum sp. AO18b | reverse complement strand
GTAACCCGCTCTAGTCTTTTTCAGCAGCATCAATGTCCGCCGAGCACCAGCAGCTGTACCGGCATCATAATCGCCTGAATGCGCAGAATGACAGCATGAACGAGGCCGGTGGCATCCACCGCGTGCAGGAATGCCGAACGCAATGGCCCTGCGGTGCCTGCCTGCAGCTCTTCATGATTGCTGGTATAGGCATTGGCAATGCAATTGCTGCCCGGAGGCACATTGCCAAAACTATTTTCATAAAGAGGTTCCAGCGTCGCGGTAATCGTACCAGGGCGGCTCAGCTGCTGCACATCAACCAGCTGATCGCTGGCACGCACCTGCCCGCCTGCAATCACATCCTGAACCTCAGTCACCACCATCGGTACAACTGTAAAAGGCTGACCGATACAGGTAACTTCGGCGATCATGCCGGTCTTGATGACCTGTGTCTCAATCTGGTTGAAACCGGCAACCAGCCTGCCCCGTCCGGCATCATCCGGCACCAGAACACCTGCAGGGCGCAACAGCGGGTTCACCACCTCACCCGTGCGCAAGGTAAACTGCTGCACGGTACCGGACACACCGGCACGCACAGTGGTTTTATCCAGCTGCACCCGTGCTTCCTCCAGTGCGGCCTCTGCACTGGCTTTTTGCGCAGGCAATAAAGTGCTGATCTTGGTCTGTAGTGTCTGCTTTCTGGCAATTGCCTCAGCCAGTGCGCCTTTGCGTCCTTCAAGGCTGGATGTCAGGCGGTCAATTTCGCGCTGGGCAACCACATTCGGATTGCGGCGCTGCAACTCAGTCTGTGTATTGAGATCAATCTGCGCCTGCAAATAGGCGGCCTCAACTGACTGTATCGCACCATCTGTTGCAGCAATCTCAGATTTCGCCACCTCAGTTTCCGCCTGCACTTCGACAATACGCTGCTCTGCAGTTTTCATCGCAGCTTCCTGCTTGCTGCTGTCAAGGCGGAACAGCGGATCACCGGCTTTCACTTTCTGAAAGCGGGACACATAGACCTCTTCAACACGCCCCGGAATTTCCGGCAGGATTGTCACCGTGCGATAAGCGGCGGTCACATTGGATGTGGAAGGGTGATAATAAAAGATCATCGTAATCAGCGAGATTGTCAGAATAAGACAGGCTGTAATCCCCCAGCGCAGCTCAAACCACACGGAATAAAGCGTGATATGGTGACCGATAAGTTTACCCTGACCATAACGCCGGAACAGATAATCCGGCAAAATCGTCACCATTGAACAGAGAAGAAATTCCAACATTATTGCTTCTCCCCGCTCTGATCCGGATTATGAGATGAATGCCCGTCTTGAGCTGCCTGCGGCTGCACTGGTTCCGCTGGTTTAGCGGCAGCTTCCGCTACAGGAGCAGGCTGTTGCGCAGCTGGCACTGATGCAGGCGGATAGTTCTGCGGCACATAAGTGCTGCGTGCAATCCTGTTCAGAGACTTGGCCATCGAAGTGACCGGCGTAATAAAATTCGGCAGTTCAATCATCGCCAGCAAGAGGGCAGCTATCCAGAAAAGCTGATTATGGGTAAAGAGCGCAATCAGCGCCAGAACCGCAACTACCTGCAACTGCACCTTATTGGTACGATGTGCCATTTGCTCC
Organism: Pseudochrobactrum sp. AO18b; assembly: GCF_000409565.1. Taxonomy (NCBI): domain Bacteria; kingdom Pseudomonadati; phylum Pseudomonadota; class Alphaproteobacteria; order Hyphomicrobiales; family Brucellaceae; genus Pseudochrobactrum; species Pseudochrobactrum sp. AO18b. Next base: position 2,706 of record NZ_ANNO01000298.1, on the reverse strand, counting down.
GGCAAAGCATGAAGCCGGAGATAGAGGGTGCCAACGGCAAAGATCATGCAAATGAGAAAAACAATGACGAAATTAAACAGAATATCGGTCTGTCCCGGTGCCGTAATAAATGCGGGCACATGATCAATGGCTATGGGGTGTTTACTCACATCCATAATTTGCCTGTCTCCTGATCTGAAGATTAAGTTTCAGTGATTAAATACACTCAGCGAAAAACAGGCCGCACTTCCTGTGCAAACAAGGCCAAAAAATGTTGGTTTTAGTGCCAGAACAAGGCGCATATGAGTAAAACGGCATTAACGGCTACTGATAACGCTAAGTTGAAAAGTTCCGTGCGTCCTCATCATGAGTACAGCAAATATTTTATCAGAAATTTATAATACACAAAACAATATTGCTCAGTCGTGAAACTCTCTGCGTCATATTCCGGCAAGGATATGATTCCCGCCTTCAATGCGCCGCATCAAAGCTCTATGATAAAGGCGTTATTATCAGCATGAGATTCTTATGACAGACATTACCAGACGGATTGCCGCCATCATTGCCGGTGAGATCAATGCAAAACCGGAACAGGCGGTTGCCGCTATCGGCCTGCTTGATGAAGGCTCGACCGTACCGTTCATCGCCCGCTACCGTAAAGAAGTGACCGGTGGTCTTGATGATACGCAATTGCGTAACCTGTCCGAGCGTCTGACCTATCTGCGTGAATTAGAAGCGCGCCGCAGTTCCATTCTGGACTCCATCCGTACACAGGAAAAGCTCACACCGGAGCTGGAGCTGAAAATCGCCAAGGTCAGCACCAAAGCTGAGCTTGAAGATATCTATCTGCCCTATAAACCAAAGCGCCGTACCCGTGCCGAGATCGCGCGTGAGCGTGGCCTTGGCGCATTGGCACAGGCAATCCTTGATAATCGCGCTGCTGTGCCTGCCGAACTGGCAACTGCCTATATCACACCGGATGTGGCTGATGTGAAAGCCGCCCTTGAAGGTGCGCGCGATATTATCGCCGAAGGTATTACCGAAAATGCTGATCTGCTTGGCCGTCTGCGTAGCTACATGAAGGACAATGCGGTTCTGCAGTCCCGTGTCGTTGCCGGAAAAGAGACCGAAGGTGCAAAATTCTCCGATTATTTTGCCCATAGCGAACAGTGGAACAAGGTTGCCGGTCACCGCGCTCTTGCCATGTTGCGTGGCCGCAATGAAGATTTCCTGACACTGGACATTGTTGTTGATCAGCAAGATACATCACCGGTCAAGCCGGTTGAGCGGATGATCGCCCATAGCTATCAGGTCGGCGGCACGCTGGCCGGTGATAAATGGCTGATGGAAGTGATCGGCTGGACCTGGCGTGTGAAACTCTCGCTATCCCTCTCCCTCGATCTGATGCGCGATCTGCGCGAGCGTGCGGAAGAAGAAGCGATTAATGTTTTCGCCCGCAATCTGAAAGACCTGCTGCTGGCAGCGCCTGCCGGTTCCCGTGCTACCATGGGTCTTGATCCGGGCATCCGCACCGGTGTGAAAGTGGCGATCGTTGACGGTACCGGCAAGCTGCTGGACACCGCAACGGTCTATCCGTTCCAGCCACGCAATGATCTGCGCGGTGCACAGGCCGAAATCGCCTCGCTGATCCGCAAGCATAAAGTTGAACTGATCGCCATTGGTAACGGCACCGCAAGCCGTGAGACCGAGCGTATGGTTGCCGATCTGCTCGGCGATATGCCTGCTCCGAAACCGCTTAAAGCGATTGTTTCAGAAGCCGGTGCATCGGTTTACTCAGCCTCGGAAACAGCGGCAGCAGAATTCCCGCAGCTTGATGTATCCCTGCGCGGCGCAGTTTCTATCGCCCGTCGCCTGCAAGACCCGCTTGCAGAGCTGGTGAAAATCGAGCCTAAATCCATCGGTGTCGGTCAGTATCAGCACGATGTGGATCAGGCACGCCTTGCCCATATGCTGAATGCGGTTGTGGAAGATGCGGTGAACGCTGTTGGTGTTGATCTCAATACGGCTTCCGCTTCACTGCTCGCCCGTGTGTCCGGCCTTGGCACATCGCTTGCCGAAGCCATTGTTGCGCATCGCAACGAAAACGGCCCGTTCAAGAAGCGTAAAGACCTGCTCAAAGTCGCGCGTCTTGGCAACCGTACCTTTGAACAGGCTGCTGGCTTCCTGCGTATCCCGAATGGTGTCGAACCGCTTGATGCCTCATCCGTGCACCCTGAAGCCTATGGCGTGGCAGCCAAGATCGTTGCCGCTTGCGGCCGCGATGTGCGCTCGCTGATGGGCGACGCCAATGCGTTGCGTGCGCTTGATCCGAAGCTCTTTGTCGATGAGCGCTTTGGTCTGCCAACCGTAAAAGACATTCTGTCGGAATTGGAAAAGCCGGGGCGTGATCCGCGTCCGGAATTCAAAACCGCCACCTTTGCCGATGGCATTGACGATATTAAAGATCTCAAACCCGGCATGTTACTGGAAGGTACTGTGACCAATGTTGCCGCCTTTGGTGCTTTTGTTGATATCGGTGTGCATCAGGATGGTCTTGTGCATGTATCCCAGCTTGCGGATAAATTCGTCAAGGACCCGCATGAAGTGGTGAAAGCCGGTGATGTGGTGAAAGTGCGTGTGACAGAAGTGGATGTGCCGCGCAAGCGTATCGGCCTGACCATGCGCAAAGACGGCGGCGGTGAAGCTGCGCCTAAGCCTATGGGCGAG
>NZ_ANNO01000297.1:0-12111 GCF_000409565.1 Pseudochrobactrum sp. AO18b | reverse complement strand
GCGGTGTTTTTATTCATATTAAGCGCTTAGCTATCAGGCTTTGGCCAGATCACGCAGAACGGTCTGCAGAATGCCGCCGTTCTTCATGTAGTCCAGCTCATCCAGCGTATCGATACGGCAGATCAGAGGTACCTGCTTCACTGAACCGTCGGCGAAAGTGATGGTTGCATTGGTCTTCTGGCGTGGACGAATATCTGCCAGACCTTCAATGGTAACCACTTCGTCGCCCTTCAGGCCGAGGGACTGCCAGCTTGTGCCTTCTTCAAACACAAATGGTACAATGCCCATGCCCACGAGGTTGGAACGGTGAATACGCTCGAAAGACTGTGAGATCACAGCTTTAACGCCGAGCAGGTTGGTACCCTTAGCAGCCCAGTCACGGGACGAGCCGTTACCATATTCAACACCGGCAAACACAACCAGCGGAACGCCCTCTGCCTTATACTGCATTGCTGCATCATAGATCGAGGTTTCTTCCTTGCTTGGGTAGTGAATGGTGTAACCGCCTTCGCGACCATTTTCACCGAGCATGTGGTTGCGGATACGGATATTCGCAAAAGTACCGCGCATCATGACTTCGTGGTTACCACGACGTGTACCGTACTGGTTGAAGTCTGCAACCGCAACGCCGTTATCGAGCAGATATTTACCGGCAGGGGACTGAGCCTTGATCGAACCGGCTGGCGAAATGTGGTCAGTGGTGATCTTGTCGCCGAACAGGCCGAGCACGCGTGCGCCCTTGATGTCGGAGATTTCACCGGCTGATTTGCCCATGCCTACGAAATATGGCGGGTTCTGCACATAGGTCGAGTTATCGTCCCATGCATAGGTCTGGCCGGCTGGTACCTGAACGGCCTGCCAGTTTTCGTCGCCCTTGAACACGTCGGCATATTTTTCCGAGAAGATCTTACGCGTTACGTTCTTGGCAATGAATTCCTGAATTTCAGCCGATGAAGGCCAGATATCACGCAGGAATACAGGGTTGCCGTCTTTGTCTTCACCGATTGGTTCTTTGGTCAGATCTTTGGTGACAGTACCGGCCAGAGCGTGGGCAACAACCAGTGGCGGGGATGCCAAATAGTTGGCCTGAACGTCAGGCGATACGCGGCCTTCAAAGTTACGGTTACCGGAGAGAACAGCAGCGCCGATCAGGCCTTTTTCATTGATGGTCTTGGAGATCGGAGCAGGCAGCGGACCGGAGTTACCGATACAGGTGGTGCAACCGAAGCCAACCAGGTTGAAGCCCAGTGCGTCGAGATCTTTCTGCAGACCTGCATTTTCCAGATAGGCAGCAACAACTTGGCTACCAGGTGCCAGTGATGTTTTAACCCAAGGCTTGGTTTTCAGGCCTTTGGCAACAGCATTACGGGCAAGAAGACCTGCAGCAATCAGCACGCTCGGGTTCGAGGTGTTAGTGCAGGAAGTGATCGCAGCGATCACAACATCGCCGTGGCCGAGATCGAAATCTTCGCCTTCAACAGCGTAGCGTGCAGTCTGACCGGTTGTCTTCTTATATTCGTTTTCCAGAGAGGTCGCGAAACCGGAAGCAATGCCTTCCAGAGCAATACGGCCTTCAGGACGCTTCGGACCAGCCATGGATGGAACAACGTCACCCATATCCAGCTCAAGAATGTCTGTGAAGACAGGATCTGTGCTGTCAGCTTCACGCCACATGCCCTGTGCACGGGAATAGGCTTCAACCAGTTTGAGACGATGTTCGTCACGGCCGGTTGTGTTCATGTAGTTGAGGGTTTCTTTGTCTACAGGGAAGAAACCACAGGTCGCACCATATTCAGGGCCCATATTGGCAATGGTTGCGCGGTCTGCAAGGGTCATATTGTCGAGACCCGGACCGAAGAACTCAACGAATTTACCGACAACGCCTTTTTTACGCAGCATCTGGGTAACGGTGAGCACGAGGTCAGTCGCGGTGACGCCTTCTTTGACTTTACCGGTCAGTTTGAAGCCGATAACTTCCGGCAGCAGCATGGAAACCGGTTGGCCGAGCATCGAAGCTTCCGCTTCAATACCACCAACACCCCAGCCAAGAACGCCAAGGCCGTTGACCATGGTTGTGTGGCTGTCTGTACCAACGCAGGTGTCAGGATAAGCAACGGTTTCACCGTTTTCTTCTTTGGTCCATACGGCCTGCGCCAGATATTCCAGATTAACCTGATGGCAGATACCTGTGCCCGGAGGAACAACGCGGAAGTTCTGGAATGCCTGCTGGCCCCATTTCAGGAAGCGGTAACGCTCGGCATTGCGTTGATATTCGAGATCAACGTTGTTTTTGAACGCCTGCGGATTACCGAATTCGTCAACGATCACCGAGTGATCGATCACGAGGTCAACCGGTACCAGCGGATTGATTTTTTCTGCATCGCCGCCGAGTGCCACCATGGCATCGCGCATCGCAGCAAGGTCAACAACGGCAGGAACGCCGGTAAAGTCCTGCATCAGCACGCGGGCAGGGCGATAGGCGATTTCTGCACCGGCAGAACCGCGATCAACGAGCCATTTGGCGATATTCTCGATATCCGCTTTCTTGACGCTGCGGTCATCTTCGAAGCGCAGAAGGTTTTCAAGCAGAACCTTCATGGAGAATGGGAGTTTGGATACGCCTTCAAGACCGTTTTTTTCAGCTTCGGTCAGGCTGTAATAAACATAGTCTTTGCCGTCGACGGTAAGCGTCTTACGGCATTTGAAACTATCGATGTGAGACACGATGTTCGTCCTTCATGCTTACTGGCCGGAAAACCAGGACGAACGCCTCTGCTGCGTTTCAAGGACGCGCTTAGGTGCGGGTGCAGTCATTTCCGCTGTCCGTCCCGAGGCCTGTGCTTAACAAGGAACTTGTTTAACAAACATCAGGCTTTAGAGATCGGCCAAAAATGGTTTCCACGCCGACCGCTGGCATGGTAGCTGCTATATAGTCAGTTTTTTAAAACTGTTCCAGACTCTTAAAGCGTAAAATTATGCTGTTGCGGCGAAATGTTGCGGCTTGTTTTGTCTGGGTTCCTGATAGGGGAAACCGGACAATTTGATGAATATACGTGGTATCGGAGGCCATATGCGGCTTGTTGCGGAAAATCTGAGCGGAGAACGGGGCGATAACCTCCTGTTCAACTCTCTGTGCGCAAGCCTGAATGATGGTCAGGCTTTGATTATCACAGGGCCGAATGGCGCAGGAAAATCAACACTGCTGCGAATCATTGCCGGCCTTTTACCCGCTTCTGATGGTACGGTCTGGCTGGAAATAGATGGGGCGCAGGAGCCGGTGATGGCACACAGCCATTATCTCAGTACCCTCAATGCAATGAAACCGGCGCTGAGTGTTTATGAAAATCTGAAATTCTGGCAGGATTTTCACGGAAGCCCCCTGCATGATATTGATGAGGCGCTGGAAATTGTCGGCCTCTATAATATTGATCATCTGCCTTACGGCTATCTCTCCACAGGGCAGAAACGCCGTGTGACCATTGCCACGTTGCTCTGCTCGCACCGGCCATTATGGCTGCTGGATGAGCCGACCTCGGGTCTGGACACCCATGCGCAAGCGATGTTTGCCGGTGTGATGCGTGAGCATTTAAAAAAGGGCGGCATGATTGTTGCTGTCACGCATATTGCGCTCGGTCTGGAACATGCGGGTTCTGATGCAGTGCAGCATTTGCGGCTTGAAGATTACCAACTTGACGATCACAGTGCTGAAACGCAGGGCTGGCTGTCATGAAGGCTTTGTTCTGGCGTGATCTGCGTATTGCCATCCGCGCAGGCGGCGGTGCTTTAACCGGCATCCTGTTTTATCTGGCTGTTGCCGCCGTCGTGCCTTTTGCTGTCGGGCCTGACCTTAAATTGCTGGCGCGTATTGGTCCTGCAATGTTGTGGCTCGGTGCACTTCTGGCGGTGCTGCTCGGTCTTGACCGGTTGTTTCAGGCAGATCGTGAAGACGGCTCGCTGGATGTGATGATCATGGCACGGGAGCGTCATTTTCTGACATTGACGGTGATTGTGAAATGTCTGGCGCATTGGGTAGCAACGGTTTTGCCACTGGTGATTGCCGCGCCGTTTCTCGGGCTGATTATGAATATGGAGCCACTGGCAATCGGTGCAACAGCGCTCACATTGCTGATCGGCACACCGGCGGTGATCTTTATCGGCGCATTGGGCGCGGCGCTGGCCGTTTCCATGCCGCGTGGCGGGTTGCTGGTCTCGGTGATGATCCTGCCTTTGACCATTCCGGTGCTGATTTTCGGTGTCTCGGCATCCTATGGTGCGGTGACCGAAAATGCAGCTTTTCTCTCACCTTTACTGATGCTGTCGGCGAATACACTGATTGCTGCTATTATCGGGCCATTAGCCGCAGCTTTCGCATTGAAAATTTCGACAGATTAAACCCATATTCTGAAATGAGCATTGTCTCTTGTGAGGCCGCTCTAAGGATAGCTTAAGCTTACAAATATATCCGGGTATCTATGACTGAACGATCAACTGATAAAGCCTTATCCAAAGATGCACCGCGCCGCTTTCAGGCGTTGCTTGATCTGGCTAATCCGACACGTTTTCTGAGCCTGAGCAGTGCAATCCTGCCATGGCTGTCGGCGCTGACTGTGCTGTTATTGCTTGCGGGTCTTTATATGGTGTGGTTTGCGCCGGAAGACTATCAGCAGGGGCTGACTGTGAAGATCATGTTCATCCATGTGCCTTTCGCGTGGCTGTCGATGATGTGCTACACGGTGATGACCATTGCAGCACTCGGCACATTGGTCTGGCGGCATCCGCTGGCCGATGTCTCGGCCAAAGCTGCTGCGCCGCTGGGTGCAATGTTTACCGCATTGGCGCTGGTTACCGGATCGCTATGGGGCAAGCCGATGTGGGGCACATGGTGGGTTTGGGATGCACGCCTGACCTCGGTTTTCATTCTGTTTCTGATGTATCTCGGCATCATCGCGCTGACCCGCGCCATGGACGATCAGGCAAAAGCTGCGCGTGCTGCCGCTGTCCTGACACTGGTTGGTTTTATCAATATTCCGATCATCAAATTCTCGGTCGACTGGTGGAACACATTGCATCAACCTGCTTCCGTTCTGCGTATGGAAGGGCCAGCCATGCCGCCAAGCATGCTTTATCCGCTGCTGGTAATGGCACTGGCGATGACCATGCTGTTTTTCACGCTGCATCTGATGGCAATGCGTAACGAGATTTTCAGCCGCCGTATTGCGGCAATGCGCAAGATCGCAGCCCGCAATGCCGAGCGCGAAAACCGCAAACCGGCAGGAGAAGCGGCATGACACATCTGAGCTATGTTCTTATTTCCTATGGTGTTTCTGCCGCAGTGATTGTGGCGATTGTTGCATGGATATTGCTGACCCAGACACGTTTGCGGGCAGAGCTTGCACGACTTGAGAAACAGGGCATTCGCCGCCGCTCGCAAAAGGCTGATTGATAATGACTGATCCGGTGAAGACATCTGGCGGAACGGATGCTCCGCAGAATAAAAAACGCGTTGTGGTGGCGCTTCTGCCGCTGCTTATTTTTGCAGCGCTTGCCGGTATTTTTACATGGCAGTTGCTGAGCGGAAAAAATATGCAGGAAATTCCCTCAGCTTTGATCGGGCGCGATGCACCGCTGACCGATCTGCCGCCGCTGGAAGGATTACGGCTGGCTGACGGAACGCTGGTGCCGGGCTTGAAAGGCGCTGATCTGAAGGGGCAGGTGACGCTGGTCAATATCTGGGCATCGTGGTGTGTGCCGTGTCGTGATGAGCATCCGCAGATTATGAAGCTGGGGCAGGATAAGCGCATTAAAGTGGTGGGTCTGAACTATAAAGACGCGCCGGAAAATGCACTGGCCTTTCTGAACAGCCTCGGCAATCCTTACAATGTCGTCGGCACAGACCGCTCCGGCCGCGCCGGTATTGAATGGGGCGTTTACGGCGTGCCGGAAACCTTCATCGTCAACCGCGAAGGCAAGATTGTTTATAAATTCGTCGGGCCTTTGAGCACAGAAAGTCTGATCAAACAATTCATGCCGGAGGTTGAGAAAGCTTTATCAGATAAGAGTTGATGTCTGAAGAATGTGATTATACTGCACTTGCCACGGTGCAGTTGTAAATTTTAGTTGCTGTCGATTTCCTGTAAAAAGCTCTCCAGCATGTTCTTGCTTTTGGTTAGTTTGGCCGTCTTTTGGTCGACCAGCTGAATCTGTTCATGCAGGGTCTTTCGCAGTTCATCGCAAGGCTCAAATACGGGTTTTTCTCCTCTTATACATGGAAGAAATTGCCGGATAGTCGTTAGTGTCATGCCGGCAGCGCCAAGCAGTTTGATCCGCTTCACAGTACGAACCGCATTACTATCATAATCCCGATAACCACTTGTTGAGCGCTGAGGTGTCAGCAGCCCTTCAGCTTCATAATATCGAAGCATGCGTATGGTGACATTTGTCCGCTTTGATAGTTCTCCGATTTTCATTGAATGCCCTTGACTCTGACAGTGCTGTCAGACTGTAAAGCATTTGCTCCTTCATTGAAATCATTCAGGAGCAATAGAATGTCATCAGGAACTGAACAATTTCAGGCTCAGATTAATGGCCTTGCTGCAACAAAAGAAGAGCTCATTCCACTGGCTTTTTCCGGGTTTGCGCATTTTACTGCTATGCAGGTGCGCAACCGCAAAGTGAAGGGGTTGGATCTTCATCTGGCTCGCTTGCAAGCTGCATCGGCTGCTTTTTATGGCAGAGCATTATCTGATGAAGTGCTGAAATCTTATATCAAAACTGCAATCAATGCCGGACCGGAGGATCAGTCGCTTATGGTGACGGTGTTTTCCCGTCATGGTGAATTTACGGCGCAGAGTATGGACGTAGAGCCTGCTGTGCTGGTGCGTACAGCATTGCCATCTGATGGTCCGCAAGGGCCTTTACGATTAAGTGCGGTTACTCACGAAAGACCTCTTGCAAATATAAAACATGTGGGGGAGGCCGGTAAAACCTTCTATTTACATGAGGCTATCAGGCAAGGGTTTGACGATGCGGTATTTGTCGATAGGCAGGGTCGGCTGAGTGAGGCAACAATCTGGAATATTGTTTTTTGGGATGGTGAAACGGTTATTTGGCCAATAGCTGAAATGCTGACGGGGACAATGATGGGCATTGTCCGGCGACAATTGGAACGCCTTGGGGTTCCTCAACGCCATGAAGAAATAACCATTGCGCGGCTTTCTGAGATAAAAGGAGCGGCGGTTATGAATTCATGGACACCGGCAATACCGGTAAAAGCTATTGTATCAACCCTTATTCCCGAAGCGAAATCATTTATAAATTTGCTTCATAAAGCTTATGAAGCCGAGCCAGCTTATTCGCTTTAATGTTGAAAAGGCCCCATGGAGGAGCCTTTTCAGTATGGTTTGAATTACTCAGGTACGTGTCTCACCGCACCTTTAGCCGCGCTGGTGGCCATGGCTGCATAGGCGCGTAGTGCTGTGGTGACTTTGCGCTTGCGCACTTCTGTCGGCTTCCATGCGGCAATGCCTTTGGCTTCCATCTCTGCACTGCGCTTTGCCAGAACAGCATCATCAACAGCCAGATGAATTTTGCGGTTAGGAATGTCGATCTCGATCAGATCGCCTTCTTCAACCAGACCGATCAGGCCGCCTTCAGCTGCTTCCGGTGAAACGTGACCGATGGAGAGGCCGGAAGAACCGCCGGAGAAACGGCCGTCAGTGATCAGCGCGCAAGCCTTGCCCAGACCTTTCGACTTCAGATAGCTGGTCGGATAGAGCATTTCCTGCATACCCGGACCGCCGCGCGGGCCTTCATAGCGGATCAGAACAATATCGCCTTCTTTGATCTTGCCGTTGAGAATGCCGAGAACCGCGCTGTCCTGACTTTCAAAAATACGCGCAGGGCCGGAGAAGGTCAGGATGCTGTCATCCACACCGGCAGTTTTAACGATACAACCGTCTTCCGCCAGATTGCCGTAGAGCACAGCCAGACCACCGTCCTGTGAGAAGGCATGTTCTTTGGTGCGGATAACGCCGTTTTCACGGTCGCTGTCGGTGTTGTCGAAATAACGGTTCTGGCTGAATGCAGCCTGTGTCGGAACACCACCCGGAGCTGCACGGAAGAACTCATGCACGCTTTCATCGGAAGAACGCTTGATATCCCATTTTTCCAGCGCATTTTTCAATGTGCCGGAATGCACTGAGCCGACATCGGTGTTGAGCAGGCCCGCGCGGTCAAGCTCACCGAGAATACCCATAATACCACCGGCGCGATGCACGTCTTCCATATGCACATCCGGCACGGCAGGTGCAACTTTACACAGCACCGGCACTTTGCGTGACAGGCGGTCAATATCGGACATGGTGAAATCCATTTCCGCTTCATGTGCTGCCGCCAGCAAATGCAGCACGGTATTGGTGGAGCCGCCCATGGCGATATCCAGTGTCATGGCATTTTCAAAAGCTGCAAAGCTGGCAACTGCGCGTGGCAGCACGCTTTCATCATTGCCTTCATAATAGCGCTTGCAGAGGTCAACAACCAGACGGCCGGCTTCAAGAAACAGTTCTTTACGTGCCGCATGGGTGGCAAGGGTCGAACCGTTACCCGGCAGCGACAGACCAAGCGCTTCGGTCAGGCAGTTCATGGAGTTGGCAGTGAACATACCGGAGCAGGAGCCGCAGGTCGGGCAGGCGGAACGCTCAATCGCGTCAACTTCTTCGTCAGTATATTTGTCGTCAGCGGCTGCAACCATGGCATCAACCAGATCGAGCTTCTTGACCTTGTCATTCCAGACAACTTTACCGGCTTCCATCGGGCCGCCGGAAACAAATACAACCGGAATATTGAGGCGCAATGCGGCCATCAGCATACCCGGTGTGATCTTGTCACAGTTGGAAATACACACCATCGCATCGGCGCAATGGGCATTGACCATATATTCAACCGAGTCGGCGATGATTTCGCGTGATGGCAGCGAATAGAGCATGCCGTCATGACCCATGGCGATACCGTCATCAACGGCAATGGTGTTGAACTCCTTGGCAACGCCGCCTGCTTTTTCGATTTCGCGGGCGACCATCTGGCCGAGATCTTTCAGATGCACGTGACCCGGCACAAACTGGGTAAAGGAGTTGACCACAGCGATAATCGGCTTGCCAAAATCACCGTCTTTCATGCCTGTGGCGCGCCAGAGGCCGCGCGCACCCGCCATATTGCGGCCGTGGGTGGAAGTTCTTGAGCGATAGGCTGGCATGATCTTATTCCCTTATGCATTAACAGCGCTGCGAAACTCCTGTTTGCAGAAGTTGCAGAAATGCAGTGTTATCTTTTCAGATATGTCTTACAGTACCCGAGCGTACGGTGCAAAGTACAAATTGCCTCACATGCAAAATTCTTCGCGTGCAGCAGCGCAAAATAAAAAAGCATCGCCCGTTTGAGACGGGCAATGCTTCATCGTCGATATTACCGGCGTTTCTGTGACTGAACTCAGAATGCTTTGAAAGTCAGCGTTGTCAGCGAGCGGATGATATGCGGGATATCATGAACATTATCATTGATAAATTTGCCGATATCATCACCTTCCTGAATGTAGATCTTTGCGAGAAGATCATATTCGCCGCTGGTGGAATAAAGTTCCGAGGCGATTTCACGCTCATAGAGCGTCTTGGCAACATCATAGGTTGTGCCGGGTTTGCACTGGATTTGCAGGAATACTGGTTTCATCTCACATCTTTCCTGTAAGAGAACGGATCATATAAAATTCAAAGCAGGTCAGAAAGACTGCTGTCTGACGGCACAAATAGCAGTCTGTGTGCTTTAAGGGTAGCGAAAAATCCTGCCTCAATTTTACTGTGCAGCTTTATCCTTGTTTACACAATTGCTGAACAATGTCTGCTCTTTGGCGCTGTCATCGGCTTCAAGAAACGACAGAATGCCTTCATCGCCTTTTGTATGCCAGCGATAGCTGTCCTGTTCATCAAGAGCGATATAACGTGCGCCTGAAGCCGCTGGCCAGATACGCATCGGCACCAGCTTACCTTCCGTGTAAAGAACAGCTGCTGATTCATCATTTTTCAGACCGTTGATATAGACAACATCCAGCTCAACATTCCGCTCGCATATATAGGTCACTTTGGTAAGCGCCTGCATCTCGTCAGCTTCCTGCGCGGCAACACTGCCTGCAAAACCGCAAAGTAAAAGACCGGCAGAGAGTGATGGGATGATTGCTTTCAGCATCAGTTTATCCTTTTCGTTTACAGCACTTACAGAGAAGGCAGGGAACCTGCGGGCAGAAAAACAGGTCTGTTTGCGGAATTTAAAATAAGATTCTTATTTTGATCGTCCAATAAAAACCGTATCTGGCATTAATATGATTATTTGTCAGATATTTAAAAGCAGAGACAGCATAGTTCAGCAGAAAAGGCATTATAGCGCGTGATACAGGCTGGTTTGACATTTCGCAAAATATTCACCCCTGCGGGCATGCGCATCAGTGCGTTTGCTGCCCTCGCTGTGCTCACCGGTTGTGCCGGTGTGAATTATGTACAAGCCAAATATCAGGGGCTGCCTTCGGTTGAATTCGTCGGCAAAAGCGGTGTTAATTATCGTATTGTCGATAACCAGACCGAAAGTCGCCTGCTGATCGGGCCGGGGCTGGCAGGTACAGCCACGCAGAATTTTGTCAAAGGTTTCTCCACCGGAACAGGGCTTGGTGTCACGCCGCCGGTTGTATTCCGCGATGTGGCGGAAGAATATCTGAAATCCACCGGAAAACGCTGTGAAACCCGTGATGTGACACTGGTTGTCGATCCTTATTATGAGGTGCGCTATAAGTGCAGTCTGCGCAGTCCCCGTATGGTTTTTTGATGCGGGACGCTGAACTGTCTTTGGCAAAGGCGAATTTTTATTTTACAATGCGCTCATCTGAGGAAGATTATTTCCGTGGGAGCGGAGTATTGAGGTTCCTGTAGCATCCTTCTCCGTTCCGGCTCTGTTAGTTTGTTTTTGAACATGAAACGGAGGCCTTGATGATACTGATGCGAAATACTTTTTCCGCCTTTGCTGCGCTGATCGCTGTATCTGCGGTGTCCATCCCTGTGCAGGCACCCGCTGCCCAGACCCTGCTGAATGTTTCTTACGATCCGACGCGGGAATTATATAAAGAATTTAACGATGCCTTTGCCAAATACTGGCAGGCCGAAACCGGTGAGACGATAACCCTGCGAACATCGCATGGCGGCTCCGGTGCGCAGGCACGCTCTGTTATTGACGGTATCCCCGCAGATGTTGTGACGCTTGCTTTGCAAAGCGATATTGATGCCATTGTCGAGAAAAGCGGCAAGATCAATGCGGACTGGCGGCAGAAATTTCCGAATAATTCCGCGCCTTACACTTCAACCATCGTCTTCCTGACCCGTAAGGGCAATCCAAAGGGCATTAAAGACTGGGGCGATCTGATTAAGGACGGGGTGGAGGTGATTACACCTAACCCGAAAACCTCCGGCGGTGCCCGCTGGAATTATCTGGCCGCATGGGCATGGGCGCATAGCGAATATGGCGGCGATGAAGCCAAGGTCAAAGCCTATATGACAGAACTGTTTCGCCATGTGCCGGTGCTGGATACCGGTGCGCGCGGCTCGACCACCAGTTTTGTACAACGCCAGTTAGGTGATGTGCTGCTGGCATGGGAAAACGAAGCCTATCTGTCAGTTGCGGAATTCGGAGCGGATTCTTTTGACATTGTCGTGCCGCCGCAATCCATTCTCGCCGAGCCGCCGGTTGCTGTGGTGGACAAAAATGTCGATGCCAAAGGTACACGCAAACAGGCGGAAGCCTTCCTGACCTATCTCTATTCCGAAGAGGGGCAGAAGATTGCAGCCAAACATTTCTACCGGCCGTCAAAGCCTGAATTAGTGCCGGAGGCCGACCGTAAATGGCTGACGGATGTCAAGCTCATCACGATTGATGACCCGTTATTCGGTGGCTGGGTTAAGGCGCAGCCTGCCCATTTCGGGGATGGCGGCACATTCGATCAGATTTATAAACCGGTCAAATAAGTTCCGTCTTTCATGGTGTTACCTATGGCAGAACTCACAACAAAAACGGGCGGCGGGA
>NZ_ANNO01000296.1:0-13462 GCF_000409565.1 Pseudochrobactrum sp. AO18b | reverse complement strand
AAACCGGATCAGCCACATAAAAGCGGGAAAAAACCGCCCTTCTGGCAGGCATGGCGCAAGCCGTCCATCCTGCCGGGTTTTGGCCTGACACTGGGCTTCAGCGTGGCCTATCTGTCCCTGCTGATCCTGATCCCGCTGATGGTGCTGATGCTCCATGCCGTCGGGGTGGGGCCGGCACGTTTCTGGCAACTGGCAACGGATCCCCGACTGGTTCATGCCTTGCAGGTCAGCTTTTTCAGTGCGATTTTGGCCGCGCTGATTAATGTGGTTTTTGGCGGCATTGTTGCATGGGTGCTTGTTCGTTACCGCTTTCCGGGCAGAAGGCTGGTCGATGCGATGGTCGATCTGCCTTTCGCTCTGCCCACTGCGGTTGCCGGTATTGCGCTGACAGCGCTTTATGCGCCGAAAGGCTGGATCGGTGCATGGCTGATGCCGCTGGATATCCGTATTGCTTTTACACAGGCCGGTATCGTTGTGGCGCTGGTTTTTATTGGCCTGCCATTTGTGGTGCGCACGATCCAGCCGGTGATTGAAGAGATCAGCCGTGAACAGGAGGAGGCAGCGGCAACGCTGGGTGCCAGTCGCTTTCAGACCGTGTTCCGTGTGCTTTTACCTGGTTTGCAACCGGCTATTCTGACCGGTTTTTCGCTGGCCTTTGCCCGTGCGGTCGGGGAATATGGCTCGGTGATTTTTATCGCCGGTAACCGGCCTTATTCGACTGAAATTGCGCCTTTGCTGATCTTCATCAAGCTTGAGGAATTCGATTATTCCGCAGCTACAGTGCTGGCCACGGTGATGATGCTGATTTCTTTTGTGATGCTGCTCATCGTCAATCTGATCCAGACACGGACACGCAGGAGATATGGCTATGGCAGCTAGTGCCGGAAAACTGTTTTCGCGTCGTCTGAAGCATAATCACACGGCGCATAACCGCTCAGCGGTCACAGAAACACCGGCTATGCGCTGGTTTCTGACACTGACAGGGCTGTTGTTTATGGCCTTGTTCATTGTGCTGCCGCTGATCGTAATTTTTGCGCAGGCTTTCAGCAAAGGCACCGGTGCTTATCTGGAAGCACTGACCGATCCGGATGCAGTCTCGGCTATCCGTCTGACTTTGCTGATTGCAGCTATTGCAGTGCCTTTGAATATGGTTTTCGGGATTGCTGCTTCATGGGCGATTGCCAAATTCGAGTTTCGCGGCAAGACCTTTCTCATCACGCTGATTGATCTGCCGTTTTCGGTGTCGCCGGTGATTTCAGGGCTGGTTTTCGTGCTGCTGTTCGGCGGTAATAGTATGCTCGGATCGTGGTTTCAGTCGCATAATATCCAGATATTGTTTGCTGTTCCCGGTATTGTTCTGGCAACGATCTTTGTCACTTTTCCATTTGTTGCCCGTGAGCTGATCCCGCTGATGCAGGAGCAGGGAACAGGTGATGAAGAGGCCGCTTTATCGCTGGGGGCAAGCGGCTGGAAAACCTTTCTCTATGTGACTTTGCCGAATATTCGCTGGGGGCTGCTTTACGGCGTGTTGCTGTGTAATGCGCGTGCAATGGGAGAGTTCGGTGCGGTGGCGGTGGTGTCGGGGCGTATTCGCGGGCTGACGACGACCACGCCGTTGCATGTGGAGATGATGTATAGCGAGAATATCGTGGCGGCATTTGCAGTGGCATCGCTGCTGGCGGGACTGGCGCTGATAACACTCGTTTTGAAGACGATACTGGAAATGCGTTTTTCGCATGACGGGGTTTAGTTTGTAATGCGTTTTGCGCATGAATAGCGCATCCCGAAAAGTGTGAGCGGTTTTCAGGGTACGCTTACAACAAAGAGACAGAGCATTTTGAATGCTCGAATATGAATTGCATTGCACTGGCATGAGGGTGCCTGAAAGGATTGAGAATGGAAGTACGCGTTGTTGAGGTGCGCAAGGAGTTTGAGCAGTTTCCGGCGCTGCACAACGTTTCGCTTGATATTCGTTCAGGCGAGCTGATTGCTTTGCTCGGCCCTTCCGGCTCGGGTAAGACCACTTTATTGCGTCTGATTGCAGGACTGGAAAGCCCGACAGAAGGCACGGTCTATTTTGGCGAGGATGATGCCTCGAATAAAACCGTGCAGGAACGCAATGTTGGTTTTGTATTCCAGCATTATGCTTTGTTCCGTCATATGACATTGGCGCAGAATGTCGGATTTGGTTTGAAAGTACGCCCGCGCTCTACGCGTCCGTCCAAAGCAGAAATCCATAAGCGCGCGGTCGATCTGCTCAATCTGGTGCAATTGCAGGGCTTGGAAAACCGTTATCCGGCACAGCTCTCCGGTGGTCAGCGTCAGCGCGTGGCTCTGGCACGTGCCATGGCGATTGAACCGCATGTATTGTTGCTGGATGAGCCTTTCGGTGCACTGGATGCGCAGGTGCGAAAAGAACTGCGCAAATGGCTGCGTGAGATTCATGACAGCACCGGTCATACGACGGTCTTTGTAACCCACGATCAGGATGAGGCGCTGGAACTCGCCGACCGTGTTGTGGTGATGAGTCAGGGGCGTATCGAACAAGTCGGAACACCGGACGAGATTTATGACAGCCCGAATTCTGCTTTCGTCTATGGTTTTATCGGTGAATCCAGCCGTCTGAATGTGCGTGTGGAGCAGGGGGCACTCTGGTTGGCGGATCGCTCGCTGGGGCTGAAAACCGATCAGGCAGACGGAGAAGCCGTGCTATATTTTCGACCCCATGATGTGGAGCTGGTGGAGGGATGCGGCGGCTGCATTGCCGGTGTGGTCACCGCGACACGGCGTGTGGGCGCCAAGCGCCGTGTTGAGCTGGAAGTCGGCGGTAACCGCGAAATTGTCGAGATTGAAATTCCGGCCGAGAATGAAGCGGTGACCGGTAGTCGTTTGGCGTTCCGTCCGAAATACTGGCGGGTCTTTGCCTCTCAAAACTGAAGAGATACAGCTCGAAAAATGATTCTCTGAAACGCCGGATACGGGGCTGAATTTCGGCTCTGATATCCGGCGTTTTTCTTATCAGAAAGGGGGACTTTCAAAATAATTTAATCCGTTTAAAGTACACTCAGGCAACTTTTCTCACCCTCTGGCATTATATCAAAGCGTGCTGCCCCAGCTTTGTCAGGGCTTGCGCATTGTGGGAACGCAAATTGCAGGGGGTAGCCTGTTGATTTTTATAACGTAAAGTTAAAATCAGCTATGATTTGTGCTTTGCGATTTTACCAAATTCGACCATGGCATTCTTTGCGGACGTAATTTGGTCATAACTGTTTAACACCACCGATCATGCGTGAATCTTCATGAAATTCACGGGATCTGAAGCATGTGTTTGCGGATATGGCAAATCTGACCATCCGTAGCGGAACTTAAATCTTATAAAAGGCTGTAAAAGGCATATGCCGGCTTTGTCTTTCTCTCTTTCATCGTTGTTTTCCCGCCCTGTTGCTGACCGCCTTTTGCCGGTTTTGCCTTTGCCAATCAGGGGGCATTATAAAACACCAGAAGAATTACAACTGCTCGCTGCGGCGCTGGCCCGCAATGAAGCCGTGCGCCTGCCCGATTATGAGAAATTCGACTTTAACAAACGGCTTGCGGAAAATGCCGGTCTGATCCTGCATGCCTATCGCTCGTCCGATGCGGCATCGCGCAACGGCGAGACGATTACGCCGGCTGCCCAGTGGCTGCTCGACAATTATTACGTTGTCGATAAAAGCATGCAGCAGGCACGCCGCGATTTGCCGGATAAGTTTTTGCGCCAGCTGCCGCTGGCAGCCAATATCCATCCGGATGGTGCTGTAGCAAAAAACACCGATGCATCGGCCAATCTGAGCACCGAAGGCCTGCCGCGGGTTTTCGCACTGGCATGGCTCTATGTTGCCCATAGCGACAGTGGTTTCTCGCTCAAAAGCCTGAAAGCACTGATCGACGGTTTCCAGAGTGTGGAACCGCTGCGCATTGGTGAATTATGGGCGCTGCCATCGGTTATCCGTTTCATGCTGGTGGAAAATGCCCGTCGTTTGGCGCTGCGTGTTGAGCGCGCCCGTGCGATGCGCAATTTCGCCAATCGCGTGGCGGACAAGATTGTGGTCGCCTCTTCACCGGAAGAGCTGCAATCCATCCTGACAGAATATAGCGAACCGGCACGCGACGGCACTTTCGCCACGCATCTGCTTTATCGTTTGCGCAGTGCATCCACGGCTACCGGACCGGCGATTGAATGGCTGGAAGCCCAGCTTGAAGCCACCGGACGCGATGTTGAGGAGATTATTGTCGAGGAACATTCCCGCCAGTCCACCGGCGGTATGACCATGGGCAATATTATCCGCTCGCTCAAAACCATTGATGACGTGGACTGGACCTCATGGGTTGAGACTGTCAGCATTATGGATGCGATCCTGCGCGAGAACAGCGATTTCGAAAATCTCGATTTCGCCTCACGCAACAGCTATCGCGTGACCATTGAAAAGATCGCCCGCAATTCCCGTATGACGGAAATTGAGGTGACCAATACGGCTTTGCGGCTGGCGCGTGAAAAATCGCTGCGTGAGCATAAAATCACCGAGCGTGAACAAAGCGGTGCAATTGCCTATTATCTGAGCGGTAATGCCCGCACCGAGCTGGAGCAGATTTGCGGTTATACGCCGCCTTTGTCATCGCGCCTGCTGCGTCTCTATCGCGGGCTCGGCCTGTGGGGGATCGCTGCACCGGTCTGGGCAATGACTATCGGCCTGCTGGTGCTGGTTTATACCGGCATGGGTCGCATCGGTTTTGGCGAGAGCGAACAGCTGCTTTTCACTATCCTCGCGCTGTTCCCTGCCTATGAAGCCTCACTTGGCCTGTTTAATTCGCTGGTGCCGTGGTTTGTACAGCCGAACCGTCTTGTCGGTTATGAATATCGCGACGGTCTGCCTGCCGATGCCCGCACGCTGGTGGCCGTACCAACGCTGATTAATTCGCGCGACAGTGTGGATGAGCATATCCGCAATCTCGAAGTGCATTATCTGACCAATCCGCGCGGTGAGGTCTATTTTGCGATTGTCAGTGACTGGACAGACAGCAATGTGGAAGTCACGCCTGCCGATATGGAAGTGCTGGATTATGCCCGCGAGGAAGTCGCAAGGCTCAATGCGCATTATGCCGGAGAGGATTATGCCACCAATGGTCAGGCGCGGTTCTTCTTCCTGCATCGCCGCCGTCTTTACAATCCGTCACAGGGTTGCTGGATGGGCTGGGAGCGCAAGCGCGGTAAGCTGCATGAGCTGAACCTGCTGCTGCGTGGTGATCATGATACCAGCTTCTTCCCGTCGGATGTGCCGTTGCCGCGCGATATCCGCTATGTGATGACACTGGATTCTGACACCCGTCTGACACCGCAATCGGTGACCAATCTGGTCGGCAAACTGTCACATCCGCTCAATCATCCGGTCTTTGACGAGAAAACCGGCCGTATTACCAGCGGTTACGGTATTTTGCAGCCGCGTGTTACCCCGTCGCTGACCACCGGCGATGAGGCCTCATTTCTGCAGCGCGTCTTCTCCGCCAATCGCGGTATTGATCCATACGTTTTTGCAGTTTCCGATGTTTATCAGGACCTGCTGGGCGAGGGTACTTTCACCGGTAAAGGCCTCTATGATGTTGATGCCTTTGAACGGGTGATGCAGGGCAAGATTGAGGAAAATACAGTCCTCAGTCACGATCTTCTCGAAGGCGGCTATGCCCGCTGTGCGCTCGCCAGTGATGTCGAGGTCGTGGAAGATTACCCGACCGGCTATAATGTTGATATTTCCCGTCATCACCGCTGGGCGCGTGGTGATTGGCAGTTGCTGCCATTCTTGTTCTCAACCGGCAAAGGTGTCAGCAATGTCACCCGCTGGAAAATGGCCGATAATCTGCGCCGTTCGCTCAACCCGATCATGTGGGTGATTGCGTCTTTTGCGGGCTGGTGTTTGCTGCCGCTCGGCGTTGCCACCATCTGGCAGCTGTTCCTGATTTTGGCGATGTTCGTGCCGATGATTTTCGGCATCGTCACCAATCTTATTCCAGTGAATATGGATTATTCGCTGAAAGGCCATGCTCAGTCGGTTCTCACCGATGTGACGCTGGCTTTTGCGGATATGGCTCTGCGTCTCAGCTTCATTGCCCATAGCGCAACGCTGATGGGCGATGCGATTGTCCGTACTTTCTATCGTCTGTTTGTCTCCCGCCGTTATCTTCTGGCGTGGCGCGCGGCCGCGCAGATGAAGTCTTCCGACACGCTGGATTTCTATGTGCGGCTGATGTGGCCGTCGTTGTTGATCGGTGCATTGGCATTCCTGCTTCCGGTATTGTTCGGCAGCAAAGCGGTGCTGATTGCTGTGCCTTTTGCCGTGATCTGGATTGCTTCGCCATGGATTGCATGGGCGGTAAGCCGCTCGGCTAAACCACAGGATACGCTGGAAGTCCGCTCAAGCGATAAAGGCGATCTGCGCCGCTATGCCCGCCGTACATGGCGCTATTTCGAAGCCTTCACCAATGAGGAAGGCAACCATCTGCCGCCGGATAATTATCAGGAAGATCCGGTGGGTATTGTGGCAATGCGCACATCCCCGACCAATATCGGTGTCTATTTCCTCTCTGTGATTTCGGCGCGTGATTTCGGCTGGATCGGCTTCAACGATACGCTGAACCGTATCGGTCTGACGCTGGATACGTTGGAGAAGATGGAGAAATTTCGTGGCCATCTCTATAACTGGTATGAGACTGATACGCTGAAACCATTGCAGCCGCTTTATGTGTCGGCAGTGGATAGCGGCAATCTGGCCGGTCATCTGGTTACACTGTCTTCGGCGCTGGAAGAATGGGCGCAGGCACCGTCCGTCTATCTGCAGGGCGATTTTGAAGGCATTCTCGACGTTAACGACATTCTGGAAGAGGCAATTGCTGCCATTCCGGATGATCGCCGTATTCTGCGCCCACTGCGTCGCCGTTTGGAAGAGCGGATTGCCAATTTCCGCCGCGCTGTGCGTTCCTTCCGCGAGGAGCCGGAAACCGCCTCTTTCCGCACCATCAATATTTCACTCTTCGCCAAGGATATTGAAAAGCTGGCGCTGGAGCTGGATGACGAGCTGGAAACTACCCAGTCGCAGGAAGCGCTGGAATGGGCACGTACACTGGTTGCTACCTGTAAAGCCCATACGGATGATGCGATCGGCGAGCATAATGCTGAAGAACTGCGCATGCAGTTACAGAGCCTTGCCAGCCGCGCCCGTCAGCTGGCTTTTGACATGGAATTCGGCTTCCTTGAGCGCAAGGAACGCCGCCTGCTATCGATCGGCTTCCGCGTGCAGGAAAACGAACTCGATGAGAGCTGCTACGATCTTCTGGCTTCGGAAGCCCGCCTTGCCAGCCTGTTTGCGATTGCCAAGGGCGATGTGCCGGTAGAACATTGGTTCAAACTTGGCCGCCTGCTGGTGCCGGTTGGTTGGAAAGGCGCTCTGCTGTCCTGGTCAGGCTCAATGTTCGAATATCTGATGCCGCCGCTGGTGATGAATGAGCCGCTTGGCTCGCTTCTTGACCAGACCAACAAGCTGGTCGTGCAGCGTCAGATCGAATATGCCACCTCGCGCGGTCTGCCTTGGGGTATTTCGGAAGCGGCCTATAATGCCCGCGATCCGCAGATGAATTACCAATATTCCAATTTCGGTGTGCCGAAACTGGGTCTGCAGCGCGGTCTGTCGCGTAATGCGGTGATTGCACCTTATGCAAGCCTTTTGGCCTCGCAATATCGCCCTGCTGATGCGGTTTCCAACCTGAAGACCTTGCAGAAGCTCGGCGCTTTGGGGCGTTACGGTTTCCACGATGCCGTGGATTTCACTCCGTCGCGTGTGCGTGAAGGTGAAAAATGCGCTGTGGTGAAAAACTATTATGCGCATCACCATGGCATGTCGATTATCGCGGTCAATAATGTGATTTTTGACGGTCGTATGCGCAGCCGTTTCCACTCCGATCCGGTGATTGAAGCTGCTGAACTGCTGTTGCAGGAAAAAGCACCGCGTGAAATTCCGATGGTTTATGCCAAGACGGAAAATCCGATGCGTGTGGACAGCGGTGCCTTTGATGAAGCGCCGATGCGCATTATCGAAGAGCCGTTGAAAGCACCACGCAGCGTGCATCTGATGTCCAATGGTCAGTATTCGCTGATGCTGACGGCTGCCGGTAATGGCTACAGCCGCTGGCATGATCTGGCGATTACCCGCTTCCAACCCGATGCGTCTGAAGGCATGCAGGGCAGCTTCCTGTTCCTGCGTGATATTGAAAGCGGACGCTGGTGGTCGGCGACCGGTGAGCCGTCGCGCCATCTGGAAACAGAAACCAAGACGGTGTTCACGGAAGATAAGGCCGAATTCTATAAGACCTCCGGTGATATCAAGACTGTGGTGGAAACCATTGTCACCACGGATGTCGATGGTGAGGGACGCCGGATTGATATTATCAATACCAGTTCGCGCGACCGTGTGATCGAGGTCACATCCTATGCGGAACTGGTGCTGAATAATCCGGATACGGATGATGCACATCCGGCTTTTGCCAAGATGTTTGTGGAAACGGAAATCGCACCGGACGGCACAACAATCTATGCCAAACGGCGCAAGCGTGCACCGTCAGACACAGAAGTACATGTGGCGCATTTCGTGACTGATCTGTCGGGCGCTGTGCGTGAGACTGAAGCTGAAACTGACCGCCGTGTCTTTATCGGCCGTGGCCGCACGCTGCGTAATCCGGCGGCTTTCGATCCGGAGATGAAGTTTACCGGCAGTCAGGGCACTGTGCTTGATCCGGTTGCCTCATTGCGTACCCGTGTCCGTGTTCCGGCGCATAAAAAAGTGTCGCTGGTGTTCTGGACACTGGCGGGTGGTTCGCGCTCATATCTGGAAGAAAAAGCGGCAGTTCTGCGTTATCCGGAGGCTTTTGCCCGTGAATATACTTTGTCATGGACACGTAGCCAAGTGCGTCTGCATCATGTCGGTATCAAACCGGCTGAGGCGACAGATTACCAGAAAACCGCTGCCTATCTGATCTATCCGGATCGCGCTTTGCGCCAGCCGTCGGAAGTGATTGCTGCGGGTCTTGGTGCGCAGTCTGATCTCTGGCCATTGTCGATTTCCGGCGATGATCCGATTTTCGTGCTGCGGATTGATAATGAGGCTGATCTTGAAGTGCTGCGCGGTGTGCTGAAAGCACAGGAATACTGGCGCGAAAAAGGCCTCACCGTCGATGTGGTTGTGGTCAATGAACGGGCATTTTCCTATGCGCAGGATACCCAGCGTGCAGTTGAATGGCTGACGGAAAGTTTCCGTGTCCGTTCGCAGCATCAGGGACAGAAACAGCACATCTTCACGGTGCGCCGCGATCAGATGAGCGAGACGTCCTATAATACGCTGCTTGCTGCTGCACGGATTGTGATGCATGCGCAGAACGGTTCTCTGGCAGAGCAGCTCAAGCGTATTCAGGAACTCTCCGTTGATCTGGCACATCGCAAAGAAACCAAACCGGAAAGTGCTGATCCGCGTCTGAACCGCCGCGACAGCCGTCTGGCTGCAGAAGCTGATGCCGCACAGCAAAGCGGTGATGGTGTAAAAGCCATCACCAAATTGCCGGGTGTGGCTCCGCGCCAGTCTATAACAAATAAGCCGGTTTCCGGTGACGGGCTGGAATTCTGGAACAGCTATGGCGGTTTTGATACAGACGGCAATTATGTTGTGCGTCTCAATGGTGACCGCACAACCCCGCATCCGTGGATCAATGTGATTGCCAATGCGGAATTCGGCTTCCATGTTTCAGCGGAAGGTTCCGCTTTCACATGGAGCGGTAACAGCCGTGACTATCAGCTGACCCCATGGTCAAATGATCCGGTTTCCAATCTGCCGGGCGAGGCGCTTTATATTGCGGATCGTGACAGCGGTAAGGTCTTCGCACCTGCGGCCAATGTCATCCGCGATGCGGATGTGACCTATGAAGCGCGTCACGGTCAGGGCTTTAGCACATTCACCTCTAAACATGGTGATGTGTTCTGTGAACTGACAATGGCGGTCGATCCGGACAAGCCGGTGCGCCTGACGCGTCTGCGGCTTGTTAATCGCGGCCAGTCGATGAAACGTCTGCGGTTGTATAATTATGCGGAATGGGTGCTGGGCAATGTCCGTGCCAAAAACGCCGCTTATATTGTTCCGCGTTTTGACGAGGAACTGGGCGCACTCTTTGCCCGCAATCCTTATCATACCGACAAGGCAGGGCAGGTGGCTTTCCTGACAGCCAATATTCTGCCGGTATCAGTGACCTCTGATCGTCAGGAGTTTATCGGTGTCACCGGTTCCGTGACAGAACCTGATTGTGTGATGCAGGGCAAATCCCTGTCTGGCACAGTTGAGGCCGGACGCGATCCTTGCGCGGCTCTGAGCTATGATCTGGAACTAAGCGCAGGGCAGACCAAGGACATTCTCTTCATTCTTGGTAATGCTAAAGATGAAGAAACGGCACAGGGACTGATTACCTATAGCCGTGGTCTGGATATGGATGGTCTGCTGGCGCGTACTTCTGGGCAATGGCAGGATTTCACTGCGCCATTGCAGGTGAAAACGCCGGATCGCTCTTTCGATCTGATGGTCAATCGCTGGCTGCCTTATCAGAGCAAGGCTTCGCGTATTCTGGCGCGTGCGGCGTTCTATCAGGCCAGCGGTGCCTATGGTTTCCGCGATCAGTTGCAGGATACGCTGTCTTTGCTGATGCTTGATCCGCTCTTGGCGCGCAAGCAATTGCTCAATGTCGCTGGTCGTCAGTTTGCTGAAGGTGATGTGCAGCATTGGTGGTTGCCGGTCACTGGTGCAGGCGTGCGCACACTGATCTCCGATGATGTGGTGTGGCTGTCATATGCGGCAACGCTCTATACGCAGGTGACCGGCGATCTGGCGGTGCTTGATGAGGAGATTGCTTATCTGCAGGGCCGTGCTTTGGGCGAGGGCGAACATGATGCTTTCTATCAGCCGGAAACCTCCGACAAAACCGATACGGTCTATGAGCATTGCGTGAAAGGGTTGGAACTGGCCATGCAGCGCACAGGTCAGCATGGTCTACCGCTGATCCTTGGCGGCGACTGGAATGACGGTATGAACCTTGTCGGCGTTGAAGGTAAAGGCGAGAGCGTCTGGCTCGGCTGGTTCCTGAGCTATACATTGCAGCAGTTTATTCCGCTGAGTGTTTCGCGTGGTGATACGAGCCGTGCGGAAACTATGCAGAAGCATCTGGATGCTCTGAACAAGGCATTGGAAGAGCATGGCTGGGACGGTGAATGGTATCGTCGCGGTTATTTCGACGATGGCGCACCGCTCGGATCGCATCTGAGCGACGAATGTCAGATTGATGCGATTGCCCAGAGCTGGGCTGTGCTGTCCGGTGTTGCTGATCCTGAACGCGAGATCCAAGCAATGGCATCGCTTGAAAAGCATTTGCTGGATGAAGAGGGCGGCTTGCTGCGTCTGTTCACTCCGCCATTTGACAAGACTGAACATGAGCCGGGTTATATTAAAGGCTATCCGCGTGGTGTGCGTGAGAATGGCGGGCAATATACCCATGGTGCCACATGGGCGATCATGGCGCTGACCAAGCTCGGTCGTGGTGATGAGGCTTACAAGCTGTTCTCGCTGATTAATCCGGTGCATCACGGCGAAAATCCTGAGACCTATCGTGTCGAGCCTTATGTGATTGCAGCGGATATTTATTCTGTTGAACCGCGTCGCGGTCAGGGCGGCTGGACATGGTATACCGGTTCTGCAGGCTGGTTCTATCGTGTGGCGACAGAGGGTATTCTCGGCTTGAGCAAGCGCGGCAATGAGATGTTCCTCAATCCGGTATTACCGTCTGACTGGGATGGTTTTGAACTGGATTACCGTCATGGTGAAGCACTGTATAAAATCACAGTGCGCAATAAAGCCGGTCGGGACAGTCTGAAAGTGGACGGCAAAGCAGTCAAAAAACGCGATGCCGGTATTGCACTGACAACGCAGGGACAGCACGAGATTGTGCTTGAACTGAAATAAGTCAGACTAAACAGAAACTTTAAATAAAGGGCGGTGAGCAATCATCGCCCTTTATTTTTGCTGAATTCTGCTTATGGTCTGTCCAACAAGAATGATGCTCAGGATGAGAATAAATCTCATCGGATCAGATAAGGACATCTGGCATGACCAGAACAGATATTGCGCAGCGCGTTTATAACCATACGTGGAAGCTGGATCCGATTGTTCGCAGTCTGCTGGATACGGATTTTTATAAGCTTTTGATGCTGCAAATGATCTGGGGGCTGTATCCGCAGGTGGATGCGACTTTCTCGCTGATTAACCGCTCGAAAACTGTGCGGCTTGCCGATGAGATTGATGAAGGTGAGTTGCGTGCGCAGCTTGACCATGCCCGCTCATTGCGCATGACCAAAAAGGAAATGATCTGGCTGGCCGGTAATACATTCTATGGTCGCAAGCAGATTTTTGCGCCGGAATTTCTGCAATGGCTCAGCACATTCCAGCTGCCGGAATACGAGCTGACACGCCGCGACGGACAATATGAACTGCATTTCCACGGACCGTGGACGCATACGACAATGTGGGAAATTCCGGCACTGGCGATTATCAATGAATTGCGCTCCCGCGCAGCGATGAAGTCTCTCGGGCCTTTCGCGCTGGATGTGCTTTATGCCCGTGCCAAAGCCAAAATGTGGGGCAAGGTTGATCGTCTGCGCCAATTGCCGGATCTGAAAATCTCTGATTTCGGCACCCGCCGCCGTCATTCGTTCCTCTGGCAGCGCTGGTGTGTGGAAGCGCTGAAAGAAGGCATCGGCGATGCCTTTACCGGCACCAGCAATGTGCTTCTGGCGATGGACACTGATCTGGAAGCGCTCGGCACCAATGCCCATGAATTGCCGATGGTGCTGGCAGCTATGGCCGATACGGATGAAGAATTACGCTCGGCACCTTACCGCGTGTTGCAGGACTGGAACCGCTATTATGGCGGTAATTTGCTGATCGTGTTGCCGGATGCATTCGGCACCACAGCATTCCTGCGGGATGCGCCGGACTGGGTTGCAGACTGGACAGGTTTCCGCCCCGACAGTTCACCGCCTATTGAGGGCGGAGAGCGGATTATTGAATGGTGGAAATCCAAGGGCAAAGACCCGCGTGAGAAATTGCTGATCTTCTCCGATGCGCTGGATGTAGATACGATTGAAGAGACCTACCGCCACTTTGAAGGCCGTGTGCGGATGAGCTTTGGTTGGGGCACCAATCTCACCAATGATTTTATTGGCTGCGCACCGAAACACGTTTCAGGACTAGGAGCCATTTCACTGGTCTGTAAGGTGATTGACGCCAATGGCCGTCCGGCGGTGAAACTCTCGGATAATCCTTCAAAAGCCACCGGCGATCCGGAGGCGGTTAAA
>NZ_ANNO01000295.1:0-3995 GCF_000409565.1 Pseudochrobactrum sp. AO18b | reverse complement strand
ACGCCCTTTTCCATATCAAGTGATTTCATAATCCCATGGCGGATTGGCACCGGCACGCGACACGGTAATTGCTGCGGCTTTGATGCCAAAGGCGATGGCTTTGGTCAGCTGTTCTTGCGAGATGGTCGCAAGGGATTGCTTATTCAGTAGGCCTTGTTTTTCAAGGCTCACCAACACACCGGCATTGACCGTATCACCGGCACCGACCGTATCGGCCACGGTGACTTTTTCGCCACCGACACTGATTTTACCGCAGGATGCATAGGCCACGGCACCATCTGCGCCTTTGGTGACGATGATGATTTTAGGTCCGTTCTGTCCCTCTACGGCCAGCCAGTTGCGGATAATCGCATCATGATCCGTGCCTTCATCAAACCAGAGCAGGTCTTCATCTGAGACTTTGACAATATCAGCCAGTGCAATCATCCGCTTGATCCGCGCCAGATGGGCGGCTTTGTCCGGAATAAAATTCGGGCGGATATTCGGGTCGAGCATTGTCACACGGTTTGGCGCTTCCCGCCGCATCAGCGCTTCATAAGTACTGCCGCAGGGTTCCGGAATGAGGCTGATACCGCCAAACATCAGAGCGCTGATATCAGCACCCAGTTCCGGCAGTTGTGCCTCACTGAGCAAACGACCGGCGGTGTTTTCATCGTAGAAATTATAGCTCGCCTGACCATTATTCAGCCGGACAAAGGCAAGCGTTGTCGGCTGATCCGAGATCGCACAAAACCGCGTATCAACGCGGGATTTCTCCAGCGTATCGCGCAGGATTTGCCCGAGAAAATCCGATGATAGGCCGGAGAAAAATCCGGCCTTTGCACCCAGCCTGCCAATGGCAATGGCTGTGTTGAACACGGAGCCGCCTGCATGCGGCACAAAGCCGGTCTCGCCGCCCTGTGTTGCGCGCGGCAGCATATCAATCAGCGCTTCTCCGCAGGAGAGGATCATGCTCTCACCCTTAAACGTGTTGACCGCCATTGATGTGGATTTCCGAGCCGGTCACGTAGGATGAGGCTTCAGTGCAGAGGAAATAGATGGTTTCAGCCACTTCCGATGTCTGGCCAAGACGGCGCAACGGCATCTGCTCCACCAGTTTTTCTGTGCCCGGTGACAGGATGGAAGTTTCAATTTCGCCCGGTGCAATCGCATTGACGCGAATACCATGCGGGCCGAAATCGGAGGCCATTTCACGGGTCAGACCGGCAAGCGCTGCTTTTGAAGTTGCATAGGCCGTACCGGCAAAAGGATGCACGCGGCTTCCGGCAATAGACGTGACATTGACCACCGAGCCCTGCGCCGCTTCAAGTTCCTTAAATAATCCGCGCGCCAGCATGATCGGTGCAAAGAAGTTCACCTGAAACACATCGCGCCATGTGGCCATCTGGGTTTCAATGGAATTGAGGCGGCTTCCGCCAGCGCCTTTTGGCGAAATACCGGCATTGTTGACCAATGCATTAAGCTGACCGCCATTATCTTCCAGACGACGGCGGATTTCCGAAATCGCACGACCGATATCTTCCGGATCAGCCAGATCAACCTTGATATGATCTTCAGGGCCAGCAGGCCACGGGCAGTTGTCGGAAAAATCCTGACGTGAGCAGGTAATGACACGCCAGCCCGCCCGTGAAAAACGCTTCACGGTTGCATGGCCGATACCGCGGCTGGCACCGGTCAGTACGATGGTTTTTTTAGGCGTATCAGTCATTTTAATCGGCCTTTATTGCTAATTTTAAGTGGACACTATCACTATAGATTTTAAAATTTGCAAGGCGTGTTTAAATTTGGCACTGAATGATTCAAGCATATAATTTTTTAAAAGATGCTTTTGAGAAACGGAGATATTTATGTCGAAACTGATTTTGGCAATCGATCAGGGTACAACATCCAGCAGAGCCATTTGTTTCGATCAAAATCATAAGATCACCGGTCTCGGGCAAAAGGAATTTACACAGCACTATCCCAAATCCGGCTGGGTCGAGCACGATCCGGAAGAAATCTGGCAAAGCGTTGTTACGACCTGCAAACAGGCGGTTGAAAATGCCAGCGCCAGTATGGAAGATGTAGTCGCAATCGGCATTACCAATCAGCGTGAAACGGTGGTGGTCTGGGATAAGACAACCGGCAAGCCGGTCTATAATGCGATTGTCTGGCAGGATCGCCGCACACAAAAAGACTGTCTGAAACTGAAAAAACAGGGCATTGAGCCGCGTATCCGCCGTAAGACTGGCCTGTTGCTTGATCCGTATTTCTCCGCAACCAAGCTGGCATGGATTCTCAACAAAGTGCCCGGTGCGCGTAAAAAAGCAGAGAAGGGCGAGCTGCTGTTTGGCACAATCGACAGTTTTCTAATCTGGCGGCTGACCGGCGGTCAGGTTCACGCCACCGATGCCACCAATGCTTCCCGCACATTGCTGTTCAATATTGCCAAGAATGAGTGGGATGAAGAACTGCTGAAACTGTTCAACATTCCGCGTAGCATGCTGCCGGAAGTGAAAGACTGTGCCGATGATTTCGGTGTGACGAAGGCAGATGTTCTGGGCGCGGAAATTCCGATCCTCGGTGTGGCGGGTGACCAGCACGCGGCAATGATCGGTCAGGCTTGTTTTGCCAAAGGTATGTTGAAGGCGACTTTCGGCACCGGTTGTTTTGCGCTGCTCAATACCGGCAAGGATAAAGTTCTGTCGCGCAACCGTTTGCTGACGACGATTGCCTATCGTCTGAACGGCGAGGTGACTTATGCGCTGGAAGGCTCGATTTTTGTTGCCGGTGCTGCAGTGCAATGGCTGCGCGACGGTTTGAAAATCATCAAAAATGCAGCGGAATCCGGTGAGCTGGCGCTCAAAGCCGATGAGACACAGGATGTCTATCTGGTGCCTGCTTTTGTGGGCTTGGGCGCTCCCCATTGGGATGCAGAAGCGCGTGGCGCGATTTACGGGCTGACCCGTAATTCGGGGCCCGCCGAGATTTCCAAAGCTGCGCTGGAATCCGTTGCTTATCAGGCACATGACCTGCTTGAAGCCATGCATAAAGACTGGAAAACGGACACCAGCGATATTGTTCTGCGGGTTGATGGCGGCATGGTTGCCTCCGACTGGACGATGCAAAACCTGTCGGACATTCTCAACGCGCCGGTTGACCGTCCGGTTATTTTGGAAACCACGGCGCTGGGCGCGGCATGGCTTGCAGGTATGAAAGCAGGTCTCTGGGGCGATATGCAGGCTTTTGCCGAAGACTGGCAGCAACAGCAGCGTTTTGAACCGCTGATGGAGCCTGCTTTGCGCAAACGTAAAATCAATGGCTGGCATAAATCTGTGCGCAGCACACTCAGAGCGAAACAATAAATGCTGATAAAGGCGGCGATAGCGAAAGATGCTGCGGAGATTTGCACGGTTCTGCGCCGCTCAATCACGGAGCTTTGTGCTGCGGATCATCAGAATGATCCGCAGATTTTAAGCCAATGGCTTGCCAATAAAACAGAAGACAATCTGCGGGGATGGATTGCGCGCGAGGGGCAGATCTATTTTGTTGCCGAGATTGACGGGCGGATTGCCGGTGTTGCTGCTGTCTCGGCAACAGACGGTGTTTTGCTGAATTATGTTTCACCGGATTATCAGTATCGCGGTGTCAGTAAAGCTTTAATGGCAGTATCTGAAGGCTGGCTGAAACAGCAGGGGCAGGTTGTGAGCCGTCTGACCAGCACGGCCACAGCAAAACAGTTTTATGAAAAGCTCGGTTATTTACCCGAGGGTGATGCCAAAACGGGAAGGTCGGGCATACCGTCCTTCCCGATGAGTAAAGCGCTATAAGCATTTCCAGCAAAAGTGCGAAGCGCCTCCGCAGGGAAATCAGTTCGCCGGACTGATTTCTTTTCCTGCTGCGATGCGTGAGGCACATGCGTAAAAACAAATAGACAGAGCGGTTCCTACGATTCATTCTTAACTGGAACCGCTCTGATTATTCTCCGTTGCCCATAATTACATCGAGCAATGTCG